>CANETG010000138.1 GCA_947440875.1 Bacteriovoracaceae bacterium | reverse complement strand
TTGCGTTCACACTTTTTTTAGGGACCTTTGGCCTTACGGGAATTTCCCTCGTGAATTACCAGGTCCAAAAAGAATTAAAAGATAATGCACGGTCACTCCTCACATCTGACTTATCCGTCAGTGCACGGCGGGAGCTTGGAGAAAAAGAAAAAGAGAAGCTCGACACTTTGTTTCGAGACAGAAACTTTACTTCGTATCAGGTCATCGATCTTTATTCGATGATCTACCACGAAAAAACGGGTCAATCCCGGCTGACTGAAATCCGTTTCGTTGAGAAAGATTTTCCTTTCTACGGAAAGCTCCAAGTGGAGTCCGGTGAATTTAGGCCCGAAGAAGGCTTCTTCGTCTCGCGTGATTTAGCGGGCCTCTGGGGCATCTCACCAGGGGATATGATTTCCATCGGCCAGTTAAAAATTCCGGTCGCTGGGATCGTCAGTAGTGATTCATCCCAAGGCTTCAGAGGTTTTGCTCTTGCTCCGAGAGCGTATTTTCCGCTTTCTCGGATAAAAGAAACGGGCCTTCTGTCTTTCGGGACGACGGGGTCTTTTTCTCGGCACTTCAAACTCGACGAGCAGTCGGACCCACTCCTTCTGAGAGAGGAGCTGAAAAAAATCTTGCCCGATGCCTCGGTCAAAATTCTTCTGCCTGAGGACATGAGCGAACAAACTGGGCGCACCATTCGGATCATTACAAATTTCATGTCACTGTCAGCACTTATCGGACTCGTTTTGGCACTCGTGGGAGTTTTTTATCTCTACCAGTCGCACCTTCTGTCGCGCATGAAGGATCTCGCTCTTCTCAATCTTCACGGGCTGCAAAAGAATGCTCTGGCGGCAGGGATTATTCTTCAATTCACCGCGATTTTTTTATCCGTTTTTGCTCTCCAGTTTTTTGTTTTGATTCCCCTTTTTTATCAGAGAAGTCTTCCGATTCTTTCTGAACAATTGGGTCTAGCGCTGCCTGAGACGATGGACTTCACATCGCTGGCGCGGTTGTTTCCACTTCTCTATGCTCTGGCACTTTCCATTATTACCCCCCTTCTTTTTGGGCTTCTTCGGACGCCTATGGGTGAGGTTCTCAAAACTTCCCGCGTCTTGATGGGAAGATTTCATTGGTATGACTTCCTTCCTTTTTTAATTGTGCTTTGGTTTGTGAGCTGGCGCCTGTCTCAGAATATGTTTACGGGATCACTCTTTTTTGGCTGCTTACTTGTCGTCTTTGTTCTTTCGACAGCGGTGATCATCGGAGTTCAATTACTCATCCGAAACATGGTGAAAGGAAAGGGTCTTCTTAATCCAGGCCTAGAGATGGGACTCGCTCTCCGAGGAATCCTGAGATCTGGACACAGGCTTGTTTTGAGTTTTCTTTCCTTGTGCATGGGAGCAACCCTCATCACTCTTATCCTTCAGCTTGATCATAAAATTGAATCGGAACTCTCTTTGTCTGGAAGTAAGCCAGGACTTTTTCTCTTCGATATTCAGGAAGAACAAATTGATGCCTTTAGCGCTTTTGCTAAAGAAATGAATTCGCCCATCGAAGCGATTACTCCTGTGATCCGGGCCCGTCTTGAGAAGGTCAATGGAGAGGTTTTCCGAAAGAAAAAAAATACCTTCACCATGAGAGAAGGTGAGGATGATGATCTCGGGCGAGAAAAAGACAATTCTCTCAATCTCACCTACCGCGGCTATCTTACTGCCTCGGAAAAAATTATCGAAGGAAAGCCTTTCGAAGGTCCCGCCAGTGAGATGGCAAGGGTTTCACTTGAAAAACGATGGGCCGAACGAATGGGTCTTCAGATCGGTGACAAGCTCGAGTTCGACATTCAGGGTGTCCCGCAAGAAGGTGTCGTTCACAATATCAAAGAAATTAAATGGACGAGTTTTTATCCGAATTTTTTTGTGACGATGGAACCAGGCTTTCTTGGGCCCGCGCCGAAGACGTTTTTGGCCGTTTTGCCGCCCGCAGATAAAGAAAAGAAAAATAATTTTCAGCGTGAAGTGTTGAAAAAGTTTCCCAATGTCTCGGCCATTGATGTGGAAGAGCTCACCGGAAAAATTGCCACTCTATTTGAACGGTCTCGGAAAGCGATCGAAATCATCTCCTGGCTTTCGCTTGGGATCGGTCTCATCATTCTCTATGGGCTTTCACATGATCAAGTTTATCGACGCAGTTTCGATCTCGCCCTTCTTAAGTCTTTGGGACTTACTCCGAATCGCCTGAGGCTTCAGCTGATCTTTGAGTTTGGATCACTCTTCTTGCTGAGTCTTCTTCTCGGCTTCTTTCTGGGTTGGCTCATGGCCAATCTTCTGGGTCAGGAAGTCATGCGACTCCCCTGGAGTACCGACGGGGAGAAAATGCTCATTCCAGGTTTGATATTAAGTGTACTTTGTTTGTCCACTATTTTGGTGTCCTCTTGGCGCGCTGTGAGATTAAAACCTCGGCAACTCCTTGCTGATACCTAAGGCTTTTTCCTTTCCAGATATATGGAGAGTCATTAAAATTACCAAACTATGATGGATTTTTTTACGATGGACAGTCTCATGGCGTTCTTTTCTCAGTACGCCTACCAGCCGATGTTCGTTTACATGTTTGTTACCCTCTTCATGCTCGCGGCTTCTTTTGGACTTCCTATTCCTGAAGAACTTGTTTTGGTGAGTTCGGGACTTGTCGCCAATCTCGCTCAGAACCCGGATAAATATCCGCCTCCTTACCCTGGTGCGGAAGGGGTGAACATCGTCACACTTTGCTTTGTGAGTTTCTTTGCGGTCTTGGGGTCCGATACGGTGGTGTATCTCATTGGTAAACTCTTCGGTGCAAAAATCATCAAGACGAAATTTTTTCAGAAGCAAGTTGCCGGTGAGGGTTTTGACCGCATCAACCGTTGGTTCCAAAAATACGGAAGTTTTGCTGCGGGAATTTTTCGTTTCACTCCGGGGCTTCGTTTTCCAGGGCACTTGTCTTGTGGACTCTTAGGACTCCCGCTGTGGAAATTTCTTTTAGTTGATGGCTCTGCCGCACTATTTTCAGTTCCTACGCAGATTTATATTTTTGGAACTTACGGGTCAGTGATGCTTGAGAAAGTGGCCGAATTCAAGAAATGGGTTCTGATTGGATTAGGTCTTCTTGCTTTGGTTTGGCTGGGGAAAAAAGTTTATCAGAAATGGGTGAGGAAGCCTTCGACCCCTCTATAAGAAGAGCTCTGAAGCCTCTTCGAGTTTAAGCGCAAGCTCTTTCCTGAACACCTGAAAATCATTGTACTCAAAACTGACCGTTTTCTGCAGACGCTTCGAGGAATCTTGGAATTCGGGAAAGCCCCAATTAATTTCACTCACAATTTTCATCTTCCCATAATCCTGAGAAAGATCTTTTATCTCTACCCAAAGTCCAAATCGGACCGTGGGATTTTTTTCTCTCGGAACCGTTTTGGCGAGATCGATAATTCCTGACTTGGCTTGGGGGTGAGGCTTCTTTAAAACCTCCAGCATATTGCTTTCAAAACTAAGTGCTCCGAAAACGTTCGGAACAATTTCAGTCGTATGAAGATCATTTGAAATTGAGGTTTCAAGGTAGCGATAAAAAAAGTTATCGAGCGTTTCGAAAAGATAGCGGTAGAGGTTGTCACGATCGCCGAAGGTATCGAGAATTTTATTCTTTCTATCCTGAATCAGCTTCTCGTCTTTTTCGTTCACTTATTGCCCGGCATTTTATCAAAAAATTGAGCGTAATTATTTTGAATTCGGTCGATGGAAAGTTTGAAGACAGGAACGAGTTCTATTTTGTTTCTTGCCTCACAGAGGCGAGAGAACATGGAAACGACATTATTGTTCTCGGCGCGGATGAGAAGGTCGACCGCTCGGATCGCTTCGTTGTACTGATCCATCGTCCAGGGAATTCCGACCATCGGATTCTCTTTAAATTTGTAAACGGAAACAGCAAGCTCCGGATAGAGCTCGATGAGTTTTAACGTCACAAAGTTAAGCTGCCCATTGATGATGTCTTGGAAGGGTGTGCGTCCCGAAAGATTGAGACCATCAACGATATCGTCGGCCATTTGAAAAATGAGTCCGACTTTTTCTCCCAGTGTACTGAGAGTTGAGATCTCGGGGGAATTGGCGAGCTTGCCGGGAGTCGTGCAACACCAACGGATGAGGCTTCCCGTTTTTTTGATCGAGATGAGTTCCAAATCCTGAGATGTGACGAAGTTTTTCTTTTTGAGATCGTATTGGAGCCATTCTCCGTCGGCCAAATCCTGAATCGAGCGAGTTAGGTCAATCAGGATATCGTTTCTGTTCATTCCCGCGAGCTCTGACATGATTGTTGCGAGAAGATAGTCCCCGGCAAGAATTGCGGTTGTATTGTTTCGGAGGTGATTGATAGTGGGGTGATTTCGGCGCGAATGACTCTGATCGATTACATCGTCATGAACCAGACTGGCCACGTGGGTAAGTTCGATCGCCCGAGCGTAAGTCGTGAGATCAGAAGGTTTCAAATCAAAAAGTTCACCCATTAAAAAGAGCATTCCAGGCCGGAATTTTTTTCCACCCGCATGCACGAGACCGTTCAGCTCCTGAGTCAGGGCACTGATGGTATGCTTGGTCATTTCAAGAGGAAGTTCTTCCAGAGAAGACTTTAATTCCTGAAGTTTCATTTGTTAGTCCTTTGTCCTACCAAATCTATGTGACGGCCTAAGAATAGGCAAGGATAATGACTTTAACAAAAACCCAGGAGTTCCTATGAAATGGCTTGTCTTCACAGTCCTCTTCTCGAGTTCAGTCTTTGCCCAGGATTTTTACAGTGTGAAAGAAAAGGCCATCGACGGAAAAGAGTTTTCCTTGGATACGCTCAAAGGCAAAACCGTTCTCGTGGTGAACATCGCTTCTCAGTGCGGATACACTGCCCAGATGACTGACCTCGAGGCACTTTATAAAAAATACAAAGCGAAAGGTTTCGTTCTCGTCGGTGTCCCTACTAACGATTTCGGCGGCCAGACGCCAGAAGACGATAAAGCGATGCTGGAATTCTGCCAGAAAAACTATTCAGCAACGTTTCCGATTCTCACGAAAAAATCGATCGTCGGAAAAGAGAAGCGCGAGCTGTACAAAGTCTTGACCGAGAAGTCGGCCAAGAAGTTTCAGGCCGAAGTTGGGTGGAACTTTGAAAAAATTCTCGTAAGTAAAAAAGGCGAAGTCGTCGGACGCTATAAGTCCTCGACGAGACCCCTCGATGAGTCGCTTACCAAAGACATCGAAAAGCAGCTCTAAGAAAGAACTTTGACATCCAGGGGACGTGATAACTTTAAGTGCACGTCCCTCTGGGGAAACGCCATCTCTACACCGAGGTCTTTGAATCTCTCATTGACCTTGAAGCGAATCGCACTCTTGACCAGAGCGATGTTTTCACTTTGAATATCCGCCCAGAAAACCATCTTGAAATCGAGAGTGGATTCATTAAAATTTTCAAACAATACCATGGGCATCGGGTCCTGACGGACGCCGTCTGCGTTCAGGAGGATGTCCAAACAAGCGTGTTCAATTTTCAACACGTCGGAGCCGTAGGCGACGCCAAAATCAATCACGTTCCGAACTACGGAGGCTTCATAAGTTCCATTGAGAACGGCTTTTTCGAGGAAGAAACTATTCGGGACGATGAAAATTTTATCATCCGCATTTTTGATTTTTGTGCTGCGAGTGCCGATGGACTCGATGACTCCGGCCATGCCTTCGACTTCGACGACGTCACCGACTTTAATCGGCTGCTCCACCAAAAGAATCACCCCAGAAATAAAATTGTTCACGATATTTTGCGAACCAAAACCGACTCCGATGGCGAGAGCTCCACCGACAACTGTGAAAACAGTCAGCGGAATGCCCGCGACGGTCATCGACAGTGTCACCAATCCCGCCAGAGCTCCGTAGAACGCAAAAGTTTGATAGGTATTCCGAGCACCCTTGTCTTCGACGAACGGCTCGATCAATCGGCGATTGAGAATTTTCACCACTAGCCGAGAAAGGCGAGTGGCAAAAGCGAGGAGGAAGAGGGCGAGGAGAGTGGATCCTAAAGTGAGCTTAATTCCCGCAACCGTAATTAATTTAAGATTCCAAAGCTCAAGAAATGGCAAAAGCCCCGATTTAAGACCCTCAATCATGCGTTCCCCTCAGGAATATTAAGCTTTTATAGTGCGTAAATTTGTCACGGGCCATGGACTTCGTAAAGTGTTTGGCATATAAAACACTTATGACTCGCAGATTTTTAACCCACTTCAGCACGGTCTTTTTCGTTCACCTCGCCTTGGTTTTCGGGGGTCTTGGTTTAGTCGCGAGCCAGGCCAATAACCACAGGCTGGGAAACCAAATTCTTAATTTGAAAATCGCGGGCCAAATGCTCATGGCGGGCCCTCCTTCTGTGTCGGCCCCTTCGCGACCAAAAGTTTCTCGCCGCTCAAAATCTTCTCAAACACTTCCTTCCGTCCCGATCGCTCCAGTGGCCACTTCTCAATCGTCGGAAATAGGAACGGGAGACGGAAAGCCTGGAACTATCCCAGGGTACGGTGGGGGAAGTCTTTCCGGAACGGCGATCGCCGATCTCAAGACGATCTACAAAGCTGAGTTAAGACAAAGAATTGATCAAAATAAGTTTTATCCTCTGGCCGCGCGCCGCTTGGGTCAGACGGGAATTGTGATCGTGGCATTTACCCTCCAGATTGACGGATCGATTATGAACGTCAGAATTGATCGCTCCTCAGGAAATAGCCGTTTAGATACTGCCGGCATCGAGGCCGTTAATAAAG
>CANETG010000137.1 GCA_947440875.1 Bacteriovoracaceae bacterium | reverse complement strand
TCCCCCGATTCCACACGTTTTCTCTTCATTTCATTATCTGCTCTTCTGGCGTCTACATTTCTGATGCAGACGAGTCTTTATGCATTTATTTCATCTCGAAATATTTCTCAGGCCCTATTCAACGTCGGTCTTTTCTCATTTGCGATTACGGACTGGGCCATTCAAATTGAGACCATCAACAGGAGCCAAGCCGTACTCAGTTTCAACGCTTTTTTATGGACTATGTCGGGTGTGATTGTCTCTCTTCCGGCAATTTTAGATGGTAAGTCGCTTGGAAACTTCGAACTTTTTTCGGAGAAGTCACTGATTACGACCATGCGTTTTCGTCTCGTGCTTGCGCTGGCGGTCCCGCTTTTATTCCTGGGATTCACACTTAATAGTTCATGGTACGGTGTGGTCACTATTTCTTTCGGGATGATCTTCGGTTGCATCACCATTACTTTTGCCGTCCAGTATCTTTACGATTCGGTACTCCAGATTTCCGAAGTTCTCAAAAAATCTTCAGCTGAACTCAAAGGCGAGGAGCTTGATAATTTACTGAAAACAACTCCGCTTGAAATGAGGGAAGCCCTTTTTGATGTCATGTATGATCGCATTCAGCAGGAGAGAAAAGAGACCGAAGGTCAAATCGAAATGGCACGAAAAATTCGTCTCATGACTGCTCAAGTCGCTCACGATATCAGATCCCCTCTGGCGATGCTCGAGTACGCTTTAGGTGAGAAACAGACTGAGATGGTCGCCAGTGCGATGAAAAGTATCAGGCAAGTTGCCGAGGACCTCCTTGTTTCAGAGAAAAAATTCGCTCCTGGCATCGATGATAGCCAGGAGATTTTCTTGATTCCTTTCCTTAAGGGTGTCGTTGATGAAAGGAACTATCTCCTTGGCGATCAGGGTAAGACTGTGACTTTTCTTACCAGCGATGAAGAGCATTTTCATACCGTTGTGAAGGCCCATCAGGGTCAACTTAAGCGTATTCTCACCAATCTTTTGAACAATGCTCTAGAGGCAGTCGACGAGAGAGGGGAAGTGAAGGTGGGTCTATCGTTTGAGAGTGGCGAGATCCATGTGCTCATCAAAGATAATGGTCCAGGTTTTCCCGTCTCTATGCTCCAAAACCCGATTACCCGAGGGATTAGTCATAAAGACGGGGGCAATGGTTTGGGGTTGAGTTACGCCTTTGAGACAATGAGGTCTTGGAACGGTAGCGTTGAAATTGGGAATCATGAACAAGGTGCACTGATCTTACTTCGGCTACCGATCATTGAGAGGCCAGAGATTCTAGTCAAAGAACTCAAGGTTCATCCCGCCAAAAAGATTCTCGTCTTGGACGATGATCGCTGGTTCATCGAAGAGCTCCGGATTCTCTTCTCCGCAGTCGGTGTGGAGATAGAGGCTTTCCAGAAAGTGGGCGACTTCATCGAGCGCGCCAAAAAAATTTCCTCAACCGATCTTGGTCAGACCATCTTTCTCGTTGATCATGATTTAAATGATGGCGGGATAACGGGAATCGAAGTCATCGCCCAACTTAACATCCGCGCCAATGCCATTCTTATTTCGTCGGTTGCGACCAATCCGGAAATCATGAAGGAGGCCGGTCCCCTCGGCATGAGGGTCTATCCCAAAGGATTACTCAAGCATTTTCCGCTCCGCCTTGTGAAGACCAGTGAGCAAGGTCGGTTGATCGTCCTCGATGATGAAAAATTAGTGCGGAGAATTTGGAAAGATGAGGCACTCCAGCGGGACATCGATTGCCATACATTTCCTGACATAAAATCGCTCGAAGAGAAGATCTCGAGCTTTTCAAAAGAAGATTTTTTTCTCCTCGACCATCACCTTGAGAAAGGTCAGCGGGGGGATGTCATCATGAAGCGGCTTTTGTCTCAAGGTTTCACCAATGTTTTTGCCATGAGCGGAGCGGATCGTGATGTCTTTTCGCATGTCCAGGGACTACGCGATGTTCTGCCCAAAAATCCGAACGTCTTTTTTGAAACGTACTACCGGGGATGACGAAGTTTAAACCAAATTATTTTGTCGCACAAGAAAGTCCAAAACTGGCCTGCTCTTTGACGTCAACACCCGCCTTGGGAAAGAGATAAACAAGCCCCATCTTATCGTCGATCATGAGCCTCGCCTCGTCTGAATCAGAAAAATAGGACATGATCGCATTTCTCGTTTCTTGCGGATGATCAAGACCCGAACAGTGTCCGAGTTCATGCGTCAGGGTCCGGATGAAATCTTTGGCACTTTTTTTATGGTTTTTTTTGATCAATATCGTACAGCCAATGATGGAGTCTCCTGCCTCGTCTAACGAAGCACTTCCTCCCTGGAAGGGGCTGCTGGGGTCCGTGAAACAAACATCTATGGTTCGGTTCTTTGCTTTTTCGGCAGTGAAAGTACTGTCACCAACTTCCGGTGTGCCAGGGTTGGCGGGGTCGGCCGGGTAAGACGCAAACCGAAGATAAGAAGAGTTCACATCATTAAAATTTTTAGCAATCGAGATAAGAGCTGTCTCGGTCGTTACCGTTTGACCACTCAACGGGTCTTTCGAGGAAAGATCGTTTTTTCCGATCGTGATGTTCGTCATGTCTGAGCAGTACTTGATCCAGATCGTTGGATCCGCTTCTGTGATCTCCCACTTCGACTTTGTGAGGAGCTTAAAACCACTCATCGTAAGGAAGGCGGTGATGAAAAAAAAGATTTTATAGTGCATAAGAATCCTTAGAGGTAAAACGTGAGTCCCAAGAGCGCATCACCATGAGCAAAATTAGAAAAAGAATTGGTCCCATTGAGCTCTCCCCGTAATGTAAAAACACTCCAAAAAGGCAGCTCAAAACCCATGGCCCCGTAAAACCCAAAGCCTTTCACGTAGGCCGGACCAAAGCCGGCATAGATGCTTCCCTTGTGGAAGAGTTTCACAAGACCAAAGGACTGACGGTTAAGTTGTCCAAACTCCCATTGCTTGTGGCCGATACGATACGACGACGGATTATAGAGTTCCCCAAGACCAACAAAAGCATGAAAATAATTTTCATCCTTGATGGCATGAGCGACTGGGAGGGTAGTAAGAAGGAAAAGGAGAAGGTATTTTTTCAAAATCTCACTCCAAAAGTGAGGAGTGATATTTGCTGTGTTGAAAGAACAAATACTTGGAAACTGCCAAGGCCAAAAAAAGATTCAATGCCGACAAAACAATAGGGGAAGATTTCCCAGGTCACTCGGACGGAAGGCCCTAGTGAAAAATCCGATGCACTTTGTTTTTTGTCCCCATCTTCATAACCTCGTTGGGCGTAGTGAAGACCCCCACCAAGACCTGCTCGAACTTTTCCCCACCAGAAATCATCGAGATCGACCTGGCAAAACCACTGAGCATGTAGGAATTGTGATAGTAGATATCGTTTGAAACTCCAACAGAATGAAACAGAAAAGCAGAAGTGGGACTATCGTAACCAAAGTTAAAAAGCGGAACTGTCCTCCCTTCGGTCACACTCGAAAAACCTGAGGCTACTATCACCTCGGCTTTCACCATGAAAGGGAAAATAATGAGGATGAGAAAAAAGATAATGCGCAAGGGGACTCGGGCCTTGGATAAATTAATAAGTAATATGCTCATGAATTTTGATCACTCTGGCAATAAATGGCTTAAGAAACTTTCCTTACATCATGGACGTCACAAATTATTCAAAAAAAATTTTGATGGGAAGGTAACAAAATAAAAGGTATCTAAACTAGATGGATTACCCTTTTCATCTTAATTTTTCAGAGCGCGTGATCAGTGAAACCCACAAGCTTAACTGGACACCCGGCCCATCGCCTGGAGTAGAGCGCATTATCTTAGAGCGCGAAGCTCCCGAATCCGGCAGAGCTACGAGTATTGTTCGATACGCCCAGAACACATTTTTCAAAGAACATGCTCACCACTTGGGTGAAGAAATTTTTGTTATTTCTGGCGAGTTTGTCGACGAGAGGGGGACTTATGTTGCGGGTACATACATTCGCAATCCACCAGGCTCAAAACACTCCCCAGGGAGTGAGAAAGGATGCGTCCTTTTTGTAAAGCTCGGACATTTCGACCCGGGAGATTTAAAGTCTGTGACAATCAATACCAATAGAGAACCCTGGCTTCCGGGCCATGGTGGTCTTCAGGTCATGCCACTGCATCATTTTAAGACTGAAGGGACTGCTCTTGTGAAGTGGCCGGCTGGAGAAAAATTTCTTCCTCATCGTCACTGGGGCGGAGAAGAAATTTTTGTACTCTCCGGCCAGTTCGTGGATGAGTTTTCTCGCTATCCCGTTGGTACCTGGATAAGAAGTCCCCATCTCTCAGCTCATCATCCGTATGTAGAAGAAGAAACAATTATTTTGGTCAAAACGGGGCACTTACTATCGTTTGAGCAGGAGTAAATCTTTTTTGAGATTTTCTCATCCTTCGCGAGTCCAATTCGTGATTGTCACATTAGCGGCTACCCTGTCCCTGCCGTCGATTTCGGTCGCTTCCATGAGAAGCTGCATGAACTTACTTTCGAGCCGCATGAGTTCAGTTTCGTCTTCTGTACACAGGTAAGCTGACTGCAGTTCATCAAGCTGGGCCTCAACTTTTTCAATTTCTCTCAATGTATTGGCCTTTCATGCTTTATTTTTGCTTTGCCGGAACCCAGGCGGTTGTGCGTCCGCCAACGACAGAGTGTTTAATCTTCTCACCGGTTGAAATTTTGCTGTCCCTCTTTCCCCAGCGGTGATGAAAAATCCAGGATGCTGGATAGAGAGAATCATCCGCTCCGGTCTTGACTGAGAACGATGTCACAGACTGAATTTTGGCGTGGATTTTTTCAGCTCACTAGGTCTAAGGTCACAACATTTTCTGTGCGGATCAATTCCACTCTGGAAGAGAATTTCGTCGGCCATCCAGTTCCCAATTCCAGCGAGTGTTTCTTGGTTAAGAAGTGCTGATTTGATGGGAGCCTTTTTTTTGCCAATCAATTGCTCTAGCTCCTTAACTGAAGGAAGGTCGGTGTAAACATCAGCCCCGAGATAACCTAAGGGTTTATGAGCGAGAGGATCGTCTATAAGAAAGACTCTTCCGAAACGTCTCGGATCTTTAAATACAAAGAATGTTCCGTCATTCATTTCGAGGACGAGTTTGACTGATTTTGCTGCAGGCGCAGGCTTTTCTTTTGAAATGACATAAAAGCCCTTCATTCCCAAATGAAAAACCGGCCAGGGTTTTTGATCCAGTTCCAGCCAGATATATTTTCCTTTCCGCTTACATTTTTTAATTTTTTGACCAAGAAAAACTCTTTTTATCTTCGTCGGTGTTTGACCGCAGAAAACGATGGAGTCCGGGCGTACTTCAACGTCCTTTACGGTTTTCCCGCGGATGGCTTTTTCAATCTTTCTTCGAAATGTTTCGACTTCGGGTAGTTCGGGCATTGTTATTCTAACTTTCTAAAATTGTTAAATCAAACTGGGCCGAATCTTTTCGAGTCCGACCCAGTCCGACTTATCTTACTCTAAATCAACTGACTTTGACATTTCTAAGCCTGATCACGTTCTCAAAGTCCGAATGTGGCCCTTGATCTTCGGCTTTTTGCTTTCGGATATGTTTCATAATCATTTCCGAGAAGTGCTTTTGATCATCCTCGTTGGACTTGGAATAGTGATCCGCAAGCTTCAGGTCTTTATGCCCAGTCATGGCAAGGACAGCATCTAGCCCACCACCGATCTGCCGAGCGAGCTTGGCCATACCGTGGCGAAGGATATGTGTTCCCGCGTACGGTATGCCACTTTTCCTCTGCGCCCCTCGATAGTTAATCTGGATGGTGCAGTAGTTAAGTGGATTCCCTCCTACGTGAAAGACATAATCATTGCCAGGAATCATGAAGGCTTCACGTCGCTTCAATACACCCATAATCTCATCAGTGATGAAGACTGCCCTCGGTTCTCGATTTTTAGGAAACTGTTTTAGTTCAATGAAGGTTTTATTCGTCATATCCCAGATACAGGTTTCTTTAATCAAGAGGCGCCTATTCTTCATGTCTACGTTCTTCCATTGAATCCCTGAGACTTCACCAATCCGCCCAGCAGTGTAAAACTGCATTTGCGCCAGATCACGGTAGAGTGGTTGTAGCGACTCAAAAAAGACAAACGCATGATGAAGTTCGATCTGCCTTTTCTTATCCGGCAGCGGCTTAATGAATCCCATCTTGCGATGCTTTTTCTTTACTGGGCAGGTAAGCTGCAAAGCTTCTTTCTCGAAGATTTCGCTCTCCTTATACCAGTTGAAAATGCACACCAAGAGATTCAGCTCATTGTTCAAGTGACACCTTCCGGCCTGACCTCTGCCTGTTTGGTATCCTTCAGATGAGTAGTGACTCACCCAGTAGATGACCCATTCAGAAACTTTGGCCGGTGTTAGCTGATCCATCGGAAGATGTTCTAGCATAACGAGCATTTTATAACGCCGATGCCAGATCTCTTTGGTGGATGTCGCCAAAATCGGAAAATGATTCCTCTGCATGGACTCCCAAACTTCTTTCAAAGTAGAGTAGGTACTCCCTGCGTTTGGAATCTTGGCCAAGGTTCCATCAAAATATTTCTGCCACTGCTTTGCCTCGTAAAGATTAGGAAAACTTGCGGTGTGCAATTTCCCTTTCATTCTTTCCTCTACCAGAAACTTGCCAGTGATCTCATTTTGATAGATGCCACTTGCGGATTTAATTTTCTTATAATTCTTTGATCTACTCATGTCTGTTCTCCTTTGAGCCAAGCAATGATTTCGCCTGGAACAAAAACAAGACGCTTTCTCCGGCCACGCGTTCGGT
>CANETG010000136.1 GCA_947440875.1 Bacteriovoracaceae bacterium | reverse complement strand
TCCGAGCTCGTGGTTCCGCTGATTAAAAATGGTGAAGTGTTCGGAGTTCTTGATCTCGATGCACCAGTGAAGAATCGGTTCTCCGAAGACGATGCGAGAGCATTCAGTCAAATGATGATTAAGGCCGTTCCCTATCTTTGGCGTGATTAAGCAGCATTAGGGAGCGTTTCAGGTATCGACTGAAGTGCGGTCTCACCCTTAAAGAACTTACGATACAGCACAATCGCAAGAGCGTAAGAAGCACCTGATACGAAAAACGTCGGACCGAAAGAATAGGTCTCAATCAGATATCCACCCAGGCGCGTACTGCCTGAGTAAACCAAATGATAGAAAAAGACGATGATCGCAGAAGCAAAGACGCATTCCTTTTCGCGAACTTTTTCCATCTCAAACATTGAGGTGATCGGGCTCGACATATTCATCAGCATTCCGCGCATGAAGAAACATGAAAGAACGACGGTGATGTTTCCGGAAAGACCCATTCCCACCATGAACGGAATCGCAAACAATGCAGTACCCATGATAAATTTAATACTCGTCGTTTTTTTCACCAGTGTCGGTGTGACGAAAATTCCGACGAAGATGAATGCTTGAAGGAGAGCGTAAGAAATGCCAATCATCTTGGTTGAGAAATCGAATCGCTCTTTGAGGTAAAGATTGATGAACGGAACAACTAGTCCCGATCCGAGTGCGAGGCAAAGCTTGGGCGAGATGAGTTTCCCTAAAACGACCCATTCTTTTTCACGAAGGGCCTCAAAGACTTTCTTTTTCAGCCGAGGAATGGGGACGCGTTTAATTCTCATGAAAATTAAATTCGAAAGACTGACCACGACTAGGGAGGCGATAATGGAGCCCCGCATGGACTCAATCGTCGTCAGATCATTATCAAACCATTTCATGATCGCTGGGAGATATCCACCGACGGCAAAACCAACTAAGTGCGCTGCCATGTTAAGAGACGAATTCATTGAGAAAAGATGAACTCTGACTTCACGGGTAGAGTTCCGAAGATAAAAAGGCGAAACCGAAATACTGAAGAGTGCCTGAAACATTGCTGCCACAAGACCAAAAATAAATAGCGATGAAATATCAGTGTGAAAAATCTGAATGAAATAAAAAACTGAACAAAACGCCATTCCCACAATCGCTAAGTGCTTGACGTGGAAACGATCAATAATTAGTGCCGCAGGAATTGCCATCAAAGAGATACCAAGAGAAGCAGTCGAAATGAGATTTCCGATGATGGTTTCGCCGTACCCGAGCTCTTTTAAATAAAGATTGAAAAGAAGTCCATGAATGGACATTCCCATTCCATTTATCGCATTGCCGATTAGGAAGAGTTTGACGTTGAGACTGAATTGCTGAAAGTGAGTGAGATAGGCCCGAACCATAGATTTATCATAACCCAAGGCAGAAAATTCCCTGAGTAGGAGAATTTTTCCAAGAGTAATTTCTATTTATCGGTCTTGTCTGACTAAGACAGTTTGATATCCTGAAGTTCATGAAAAGCATGACCTTCCTTCAGACGATAGATCACATAGGGCGCACAATTGAAGAAAATCTTCACAGTCGGAGTGACTTTTCTCGCCTGGTCTCAAGTGAACTCAAAAAATATTCTCTTCCAGAGCTTTTCCACGAAAAATTACTCCCAGAATTAAGAAAACGACATGAGGAGATGGAACCCCTGAAAGGGCGATCGTGCCACTTCTCAGACGAATGCTTCATCCTCTTTATTGGAACAGGATACTCTATCGAGCTGTATCACTGGGATTACCGCGATACTGCGATCCATGATCATGATTTTCTGGGTGCCTTTCAATGTCTGAAAGGTCTGAATCACCAAATGCAATTTCAATATGTTTCAGGAAATTTTATTTTCAATGGAATGGAAAATGGGGAGCTGAAGCCTTTGGGAAGTCGGAAAGTTTTCCCAGGTGAAATAGAAATTATTCAAGACGAAGATAAGTTCATACATGTCGTAAGCCACGAGACATCGACTTTTAATCTTTGCATCAGAACCAATACCGATGGGTCCAAACCTCTCAGGGTGTACCACATCGATGGAATTCGCTACGTGATTCCCATGAATAATGATCGCCTCGAGAAACTTGAGAAAGATAAGGATTATCCCATTCAAGATTTTTCATCTGAAGAACTACTCTTTGCCTTTCACAATCATCCGCTCGCGCAGAAGAAACTGGCCGGGAAGCGTCTCGCTGAAAAACATGGGATTGATTTTCTTAAATCTCAGCAGGAGACTTGGGCGTTTCTGAACAAGCTTTCTGAGACGGCTAAGGGGTACTGAGATTACCCAGCGGTACTTCCCGCCTTACCGTAGTTAGAAAGAACTCTCGCCGATGGATCCTGGACATTACAACCTGGCCAGTCTTTATTTGGCATCCAGAAATCCTTAATCATATGAGATTGTCCTGCAAAGTGTTTCTCAAAGATTTCACGATAAAGAAGAGATTCTTTCGTGAATGGAGTTCCGTGACTGTATTTCACTGATCGCTTTTTAAATTCATCGTCTGAATACTTACTGTCAGCAAACTCTTTTAGGTAATCGACCATTGAGTGACCAACGGCGTCCGAAAAAGCGGCCTTATCGCGCCAGAGAATTTCGTCCGGGATGATCTTAGTTCCTTCGAAAGCTTTGCGAAGAAGATACTTTCCGACTCCCGTTGTATTCATTTTAATTTCAGGATTGATCTCCATCACCGAACGGACAAAGTCCAAATCTCCAAACGGGACACGCGCCTCAAGCGCATTGGCGGCAATACAGCGATCTGCGCGAAGAACGTCATACATGTGAAGTTCATCAACGCGTTTTTTTGCTTCTTTTTGAAAAGCTTCGGCAGTCGGTGCGAAGTCCGTGTACTTATAGCCAAAAATCTCATCCGAGATCTCGCCCGTGAGAACAACTTTGATATTCGTTTTTTCGTGAATGTATTTGCAAACGAGATACATCCCAATCGAAGCTCGAACCGTTGTGATGTCCCAGGTCTCGAGGTGCCAGATCAGATCATCAAGAACCGAAAGCGTATCATTTTTATTAAAGTAAACTTCGTGGTGATCCGTCTTTAGATAATCCGCAACAATTTTCGCAAAACCAATGTCGATGGGATTATGGTCAAGGCCGACAGAGAAAGTGGTGATTTGTTTTTTTAAAATCTGATGAGCGATCCCACAGACGAGCGAGGAATCGAGGCCCCCGGAAAGAAGGAAACCTACCGGAACGTCGGCGACAAGGCGCTTACGGACACCTTCGATCAATTTCTCGCGGATCTCTTTTAAGTGCTTATCTAAATCTTTGGGAGCGTAAGTCGCTACAGTCGTGAGATCACGGTACTGCTTAAAATTTTCGCCGTCGTAAACGTATCCTGGAGGGAAAGGTTCGATCTTTTTACAAAAAGGAGTGAGAACCTTAATCTCCGAAGCAAACATAATTTTATTTTCGGCGGTGTGGCCATAATAAAGGGGGCGGATTCCGATCGGATCTCGCCCAGCGACGAGCTTTTTCTTTTCGTTGTCCCAAATAACGACTGCGAACTCAGCGTCAAGATTGAGACACATTTTTTCGATGCCCAGGTCTTTGTACATCGGTACGAGGACTTCGCAGTCTGAATGAGAAATAAAGGGATAAGATTTTTCGTAGTCATGGCGAAGGGTCAAGTGATTATAAATCTCACCGTTACAGATTAAGATATTGCCATTGGTGTGATCAATAAAAGGCTGATGGCCTTTTTGAGTTGGGTCTATAATAGCTAGGCGATGAAAGCACATCGAAACCCCATCGGCTTTCATCACTTCTGTATCATCGGGTCCCCGATGGACGAGCTTATTAAAAGTAGTGTTGAAGTCCGGAAGTGCTTCCACATCTCCGGCATAAGCGAGTAATCCGCACATATTCTATTCCTGAGTATCGGGAACCGTTTCCCGGTTTCGGAGGCTATCTTATCGTAAGGCTTAAGTCAGTATCAGAAGGTGAATTTTGCCTATTAAAAGGTTACAGTACTAGGATATGGATTTGAAGTTAGAAAATTTTAAAAAGATAGTGGTACTAACTGGTGCCGGAATCTCGGCTGATTCAGGAATTTCCACTTTCCGCGACTCTAACGGTCTGTGGGAAAAGCATCGGATTGAGGATGTTGCGACCCCTGAAGCGTTCCTTCGTGACCCGCTTTTAGTATGGAAATTCTATTCTATGCGAAGAATAAATGCGGCGGCTGCCTCCCCCAACCCGGCCCACTACGCGCTAGTTCACTTCGCCCGAAGGCACCCAGGAAAACTCACTCTCGTTACCCAAAACGTCGACGGTCTTCACGATCGGGCAGATGGAATGGGATCTCTTCCGCTACTCTCGATGCACGGATCTCTCAACCAGTCCCGATGCTCACACTGTGAGACTATTTACTACGATGACCACGCGTACTTTGATCTCGAGGGAAATTATGCTCCCCAACAGACAATTATCTGTTCGCCTGCAGAAAAATCTGGAGACAATTACCTCCATCACTACCGACTCTTGTATCGTAACTTTTTGCCAGTTTCACCTTGCTGCCAAGAACACTTACGGCCCCATATCGTTTGGTTTGGTGAGGTCCCACTTCACATGGATAGGATTGAAGCAGAGATCTCAAAGTCCGATCTTTTTGTGAGCATTGGGACTAGTGGGCAGGTCTACCCTGCCGCAGGATTTCTCCAGCTGGCGAAAGCTTTTGGTGCTCGGACTTTAATTCTTAATAAAGAAGGAATTCCACAAAATAAAATAGTGGATAAAGAAATCCTTGGGAATGCCCGAGAAATAGTGCCGGATTTTTTTAAGGATTAATGTTGTATTTTTTGAAAGTATTCTGAGCGAGATCTAGAGCTTCTTTTCTCGCACGATTAAGAATGTAAGGTCTCGTTGCCGGAAGCTCGATCTGGATGCTGCCTCCGACGTACTCTTTTTTCCAAACGTTCATCACACGAATAATGACGAAATACATGTGGGTAGCAGGACGATAACCGTACTCCTCAAGGGCTACAAACTGACCTTTGGAAGATGTTCCTAGGACATCAATTTTTTGCTTATTAGCAGCGACCGATTGAAACGAAATGAAGAGGCAAAAAACGATGAGTTTTATCATGCTTTTCATAAGCAAGGCAGAGGCCAGGCACCTCCATGAGAATCAGCTACTTAGAGATCTTTATTGCCTTGGTTTGTCAACGATGCCTAAACTATCACCACTCTTTCTTGGTTTTTCATGAACGATATCCCTGAAGTTTTTTGTCGGGAAAAAAAACTTTTGGTGTAAAGGCTCCGAAGAATATCGATGATTACTAGGTCTCCTTTGTAAAACTTCTTTCGAATGGAAGGGGGCATGGAGTGAAGCCATTGGAAAAACTGATACCTCTCAGCGCACGGAGTTTTCACTCGGAAAAGCATTCGGTTAATTGTTCGGAAAATTCGTCTTCTCGATTTTCTCTCAATTAAATATTCGCGCATAACGAGCTTCAATTCTCCCAATCGAAAACTTGTTTGTACCATGCGATCAATAAGTCTCACAGCATCTGGGAGTGCATCGCCTGTGATGTCATGAACGAATCCGTCAAGTCGGATGACTTTACCCTCGAAAAATTGGTCACAATAATCACATGGAATTTTTCTAAATTCTGTTTCACGTTCAAGAACATCGTCGATGATCCATCTTCTTTGATGAGCTTCTCGAAAGAGATCAGGCTCGATATTTTCATAATAAAGAAGAGGATCAGAGGAGAACCGGACATCTTTTAAAAGAAGTCGCTCTTCACTCAGGGGAAGCACTTGGAGATAACGAAATCCATTCTTCTGCTCAATGGTGGCATCCATCGAGATCGGTGAACTTAGTCGGTGGGGGTGAGTCAGCTTGACGATGAGACCGTGAGTTTTTTGATAGCCTAATCCTTTGAAGTACCCACGCACAAGCGTATCGATCACAAAGGATCCTTCTTTGACTGCTTCTTCAGGGGTCAGTGTTCGATTGAGGTAAACAACATTTGGGCCAAGTAATTCGCTAGCCACCGCATGGAAGTGTGAAGGCTCCATTGTAAAAAGTTTGTGATCACTTTTTTTTGAATATCTCGGAAAATTCACTTCAAAATCTTTCCAGCTTTGAGAAATAAAGGGCGATAGCCACTTCATCGCCGCTTGACTCACATCAGATTCATGGAAAGAGACAGAAAACTGTTCCCCTAACTGTGGACCAGGCGCATAAAGCTTCAAGGCGACGTGCGGGAGGCATTGGCGAATCCTAAGCGCTAAGAGAGTTCCCCAGAGTCCGCCACCGATGATGATGACTGGTTTTTCTTCCATATAAAAACCTCGAATAAATAGATCAACAGATGAATGAGATTTGCCGGTAAGATACCGACGGAGCGCCAATATAAAGAATACGAATGAGTTTTGAATTTAATAATGTCTTACAGTATATTGATTAAAACCTAAGACCTGGAGCGACTCATGCACCCATTTGAAACTCACATCCGAAACGTTCCTGATTTCCCGAAACCAGGAGTTCTGTTCAAAGATATCACTCCGCTTCTGACGGAGCGTTTCTCAGAAGTCATCGCCGCCATGTCAGAAGGAATCGACTGGAAGAATATTGATCACGTTGTAGGCATTGAGGCGCGTGGTTTTATTTTGGGAGCTGCCATGGCCCAAATGCATGGAAAAGGTTTCATTCCGATGAGGAAGAAAGGCAAATTACCGCCTCCGGTAATTGCTGAATCCTACTCGCTTGAATACGGGACAGACACTCTGGAAATGATCGAACATAAAAAAGCTGCTCAGATCGTTCTCGTCGATGACGTTCTTGCAACCGGAGGGACACTCCGTGCGGCGATGAAACTCTGTGAGAAAAATCATCTTCAGG
>CANETG010000135.1 GCA_947440875.1 Bacteriovoracaceae bacterium | reverse complement strand
GGAGATAAAGCGAAGGTTGTCACCAACCGCGCAATGTTGTAAAAAGGGGCTCCGAGAGGAGCCTTTCTTATTATGGCCGACAAGAAATCTGCATACGCACAGAATATCCCTGGTACCTACTACGTCGACGATCAATGTATCGCCTGTCTTGCCTGTTGTATCGAGGCGCCGAAATTCTTTTTCATGAACGATGATGCCGGACACGCCTACGTGGCACTTCAACCGAAAACTCCGGAAGAAATGAAAGAGGCGGAAAATGCTATGGCCGCGTGCCCGGTCGAAGCGATCGGTAACAACGGATAGCTAGATTTTCGTTCCGAGAAATTTCCAGGTGCCTAGACACTTGAAATAATGAGGCTGCTGATTGATTGTCCCTGCCTCGTCTTCAACCCCTAATAGTGCAGGGGTTTTGTCTTTAGGATTTATTCAGCACTGTAATTTATACACTCATCAAATTCCCGCTACATATTTCTGATACATTCAGCTTCTAAACGGAGCAACTTATGAAACTGACGATTCTCACGCTTCTTATTCTCGTTGCCTGTAGCAAAGACTCCGGCGGTTCAAAAATTAAATCGACCGCACCGAATCCTTTCACTGAAAAACCAGTCGAAGAAATTATTGATCCTCTGGACACCGGTGACCAACAGCAACAGACTGACGGTCCGTTCGAATTAGAAAGAACTTACAACGGTACCAATGTCGTTTTGAATTATAACTCCCCTTCTTATATGGGTCTCATCCGGGTCAAAGGAAAAGACGCCGAAAAACTCCATAAGCATATGGCGCTCTCTACGATAATGATCCAGTCTGAGAATGTGAAGAGTGAACTCGAATCGAAAGTCGGAAAACACGTCATGTGCCGACAGGATGCGTGCTGGGTCTACATCGACTACAGAAATGGGGACGTGAAAGAAAACGTCAAAGTTTCTGAACCTGCTAAAGCAAAAAGACTTTTCCTCACTTATAGAGGCGATAACCTCGAGCTCCAGTTTTTTAGAACGGCCGGTAAAATCTTTGTCAGCGGAATGGACGCCAAAGCTCTCTATTCAGTCATGGCGTTACCTGAGATTTCCATGAGTGGGAAGGGTAGCACTAATAAGAGCAAGAGATCGGGTCAAGGGATCACTTGCATCCGTACCGTGACGGAGGAGCTTGTGGATAATGATAGCTACAAGTGCGAAGTGAAATTCAACCACCGCACAGGTGCCCTTCGCTAGGAGAAAGTCATCCCATCTCATGCCACTTCTCTTAAACTCTTACGATCAGGAGTCGTCATTGAAACTTGCCCTCATTTGTCTCATCCTTCAATTTTCCACAATCGCTGGAGCAGGGATCTATAGCGACAATCTCTGGGACAAAAAAGATATCCGTGTCTGTTTTGCGGGCGAAGAGAAAGAACCTCGAACGGAAAGCGGATTCGAACTTAAAATTAAAAACTGGAATAGAGTTCAGAAAAATAACTTACAACTTTGGGTTGGCCAAGAATTCACCTCTGAAAGAACAGGTATTTATTTTACCGGTTGGAAAGATTGTCAGAATTCGCCCAATGCTGACGTCATTCTTTTTTATAACAGTAACAGCAGGATCAAAAGATTTTTTCACGGCGGACTCGACGGAGTCGCTGGGGAACTCGGTCCGCGTTATGACGGCGAGGTTAAAGGTTTCCCGAACGCGAGATCTATTATTGCCATCAGTAAAACCGGAATGAACAAAGGCATCGTCATTCACGAATTCGGTCATGTCGCAGGACTTGCCCATGAGCACAACCATCCTGACATCCCGAGAGACGACAAGAGTTGCTCGCACTACCAAAGATTTTTTTCCACAAGACTCGAATACAGAGATTTTGACCCAAGCTCCATCATGAGCTACTGCTCGATTCAACTAAAAAAGTTAAGCGCCGGAGACGTAAGTCTCCTCCGAAATATTTATCCGTGAGAATTCTCACTTTTCTTTTCTTATTTCTTTCGACCAGTGTTCTCGCGGATGTTGCTGTTGTTACTTACAATATGGCACAACTAAAAAAGAACGGACTCGATCTCGTTGCGTGCACGAGTAGAAGAGCTTCGCTGCAAGTCGATGCCATCTTTAAAGATCCGGCCTCTCCCATTTACACCAGTAAAGATTTTATTCTCTTGATTCAAGAGTCATGGACCAAAAAATCGTTCGAGGCGCTAAAGTCTGAGGCCCTCAAGCAATCGTTCACGATCTATCCCACTGATTATCAAAATGTGAAAGATACGGGTCAGCTGATCATCACTAACCTTAGGCCAATTGAAATTCAAACGATCCCTTTTTCGCGTGATAAATACGCTAAGAAGGGAATCATTTACGCCCGACTCTCACTCACTAATAATAAGTCCATAGGAGTGATGAATGTCCATACGACCTACAGTGATAAAATGGGATTTAGTGATGAACAAAGAACGCATTTTCAGGAAGTCGCACAGGCAGTAGAAACCCTCAAACCAAGAACAGATTATTTTGTGGTCGGTGGAGATTTTAATGCTGGGCCGGACATGGCCTACAAGGTAGTCAACTTCGATGCCGTAGATTTAATCTGGAATGACGGGATGATGCTTCCAATGTGGAACCAAGAAATGCGCCTTCTGGAATCTGTCGGCGTAACTTGGGATGAAACAAATAATATGCTGGTGAAAATCCCACCTCTCATTCTCCGTCTTGTAAACACTTATAAAAATGGCTACGCAGGTTGGGACATGAAGGACTCCACTCTCGATCATATCTTCATTCCGAAGGCCACGATCGTCTCCCGGCATGAAATTGTGTTTGATAAAAAAGTCAAAATGAACTGTGGGAAACGCGACGATGAAGACGGACTTGTTCATCTCTCTGATCACTACGGAGTAATGGCCGTGATTGTCACAAAATAAAAATAGAGGACACCTTTCGGTGTCCCCCACTGGAGTATTATTTAAAATCGTCTAGAGAGGATCAAGAGCTATTAGCGCTTGATGTTCAGAACTTCTTGCAACATCTGGTCAGCTGTTGTGATCGTTCTTGTGTTGGCCTGGAAATTTCTTTGAGCGCCCATGAGATTCACGAACTCATTGGCAATATCTACGTTCGACTGTTCGATGGACTTCGAAAGAACATCCCCGCGACCATCAGCTCCCGGTTTCCCAACCGCTGCTTGACCTGATTTACGAGTTTCTTTAAAGAGGTTCTTCCCTGTTTTGAAGAGACCTTCGTTATTTTCGAACTTCGCAATCGCAACTTGACCAAGATCAACAGAGGCACCATTGTCATAAACCGCAGTGAGAATACCTTGATCATTGAATGACATGGAAGCGAGAGTCGCTGCAGAAGATCCGTCTTGCGAGTGACGGTTCACTGAAGACTTTGATCCGAACTGAGTCGCAGCATCGAGACCAGTTCCGCCTTCTTTCACTGATTCACCGAAGTTGAATCCGATCTGTTGATTGGCGATCGCCCCTTTATTGAAGTTAAAGCTATTGAGACCTTGAGTCTCTTCCTGGAGAATACCCTTCTGATCGAACTTGAGAGTTCCGTTTGCCATCTCAACCATTTCACCTGGCTTACCAGCAGCTGCTTCAGCTCCGTCAACCATCGCGTGATACTGCCAGGTTCCGTCGATTTGCTTATTGAAGTAAGTTGTTACGAGACGGGCCGTCCCCACTGAATCGTAGACAGTAACCGATGTATTATAGTTCGAAGTTTTGTCTGGATTCTTTGGATCAAAGACTTTTGCGTTGTCACGAGAGTCGAGGTTGAGATTCATCTTAACTTCTTTCGTCGCAACCGCCGGTATATTTGTATTCCCGAGTTTGATTGGTCCCATTTTATTTGTGATGGCACCTTTCTCGTCAGTCTGGAAACCCTCTACTTTGTAACCGTCTCCGTTGACCATATAGCCTTCTTTATCGAAGTGGAACGCACCATCACGGGTGAATCCTTTTCCGAAAGGCGCCTGAATTTGGAAGAATCCATTTCCGTTAATAGCGAGGTCAGTAATGTTGTTTGTTCTTGTGACAGCACCTTGAGTGAACTGTGACGTAATGTGAGCAAGTTTTGTCCCTGATCCCATCTGGTCACCGCCGTCGATACCTTTGAGTGATTGCGCGATCATGTCTTGGAACTCAGCACGCGATGATTTAAATCCGTGTGTTCCTGCGTTGGCGATGTTGTCCCCGATCACACCCATGCTGGAACCAGCAGCGTGAAGACCAGAAACTCCAATGTTAAAAGACGAAAGAATACTCATAACAGTCCCTCCTAGACACCGGCGAGGGGATGCGAGCACTACAGGCTCTTATCCATGGCTTCCAAGAAGGACCAGCCACCTCAACCCAATTAATATAAATGCTTCTCTGCCACTCCTAGCAGAGATTTACATCATGAATAACGTCGAATCGATTTTAGTAAATACGTTCTCGTTCATGTTGTTTTTGTCGACAGCTGTCACAACTGTGTTTTTATCGACATCAACGACATAAGCCGCTTTGTTGGTGATCACGAGAGAATCGTGGCCGCCCTTCGAACGTAGCTTACTAATCGCTTCTTTAAGCTTCATGTACTCATTTCCATCAAGCTCTATATTTCTCTCCTGCAATCTTTTCATCGCGTGAGCTGAAACGTTTACTTCGGGACCAACATCTTTTTTTGAGACCTGCGGTTGCAATAACTCTCTATCGATGAGGCCTTTAAATTCGCTCTTCTCACCTTTGACCAAAGTATTGGCTTTCTCTGCTTTCTGAACATCAGAAGGAAGTGAGCCAACGTTGGGAATCAGGAAAGAATTAACCTTACTCATTATTCGTAAATTCCTGCGTTCTCTTTATAAGCGTTCATCGCCTGTGGAGTTACCGCATTTGTTTCGTTACTATAAGATTTTACCATCGGAGCACCCTGCCCCGACAAGCCGGAATTTAATGCCCGCGCTGCTCCATGTGTGCTTGTCTCTGCTGTATGAAAACTAGCCACGTCACGAAGATAAACTTTTTGTCCGTTCACAAGAAGGACTGGTTCACCTTCATCAAAAGTCACGGATGAGACAACACCAGTCGCTTCAGTCCGTGCACCAACTTCTTGCCCCATTTGATCCCAGGCTTTCACTTGGACTCTGTATTTGCCTTTCACTGCAGGAGTTCCATCAAGAGAAACTCCATCCCAAGTGACTTGGTGGCCACCCTCTGACATTCCGTCTTTCCAGATTTCTCCGATGATATTGTTTTTTTCATCGTGAATTCTCACCATGACTTTCATCGCTTCACCGTCGAGTTTGAAAAGAACATCTCCCGGGTCACCGGAATTTTTCAGTTCGAGTGATGAGCCATGAGTAACAATTTTTTTACCGACAAATGAAGCGGCATAAAATTTATCTTGAAGACCTTGAGTCTTATTCCCTTGATCGAATTTTTTATTGAGCTCTGCGAGCTGCTCGAGCTGAGAAAATTGTGCGAGCTCTCCGGTCATCTTGCCTTGATCCATCGGATTCATCGGATCCTGATGCTGAAGCTGATACGTGAGAAGCTTAAGGAATTCGTCCTTACCCATTTGGTTATGAGGACCTTCCTTATATATTTCATTTGTCTTTGGCTTGTAGCCAGTTGCTTTGTTGATGAGTTCTTCTTTCATCTGGGCATCTGATTTCTGCTTCCCACCCCCGAGCTGGCGCGGGGCCATTTCAACCTGACGGTAACGCTGTTCCTGTGGCGTGACTGGTCTTCCGATTTCAGGCATTACGCCGCCTCTTTGTTCAGAAGTTTCCAAAGATCTTCACGTCTCTGGGAATCTTGACGGCGCTGATTTGACTCAGATCCGAACTGCTTGTCCTGCGAGCTGCCTTTCTGATTCTGGCCGTTCATATCGAAGTCATTCTTCGCTGTTTGCGAAGACGTTTCTACTTTCATATCGGCGACGTTGAGTCCCGCGTTCGAAAGATGCGTGAAAAGATCTTTTGAGTTCTGCTGGAAGAAGTTCTTCCCGTCCGTCGAGTGAGTACCGATGTTGATCGCGATGGCCTCAGCATTTACGGCCCCAGTTTTTGAAACTGTGATGTCGATCATGCCGAGTTGCTCGTGGTTCATGCGCATCGACACACTTGGCTCTTTGGCGGCTTTGGCCTGAACTATATAATCTGTAATTTGCGACATGATTTTGTCAGGGCTATCAGTCTTCACGTGTGACATGTCGAAAACTTTTACCGGTGCTGCAACTTCTTGAGAACCAGTCGGTTTATTTTCTGACATCATGTTCAGAATGAATTGCTGAGAGTTCATCGGCTGAGACACTGACTCTGGGTTCGCACTGGCCGCCGCATCTTTCACAACTTGTGTATTCTTAAGACCATTCTCCATGGCAATTTTTGTTGCTTGTGGATTCATGCCGTAAACATTCTGCGGAAGTACTTTCTTATTGATAAGATTTTTCTGAGCAACGAAATCTTCCATATTCAGAAGTTCCGGATCAATCTCTGCTTCAGCGAAATCAATTGCAGGGACTCGCCCTGGTGCCTTCGCCTCAAGTTCTGTCTTAAGTTCAGCAACTAAAAGATCAACATCTGTCACTGGCTCACCTTGAGCAAGCTTCATCACCATTTCGTCAGACATCTCAACAGGAGTCGTCTGATTAGTCTGAGTCGTCTGATTAGTCTGATTAGTCTGAGTCATCTCTGGGCCGATAAGCTTTTGAACATCTTTGGTCATCGCTGGATCAAAGACTTTCGGGCTGATGGCATCGGGATTTGTTTCTTCGGTTTCATCGGTGATGAGTGAAGACGGTTTGCGAAGCTCTTTATCCGAAGAAACTTTTACTTCCTTGACCTTCGGCTCGTCCGACTCAGTCACGGCCTTAAGCTCTGACTCAAAATCTTCCTTCTCGAGTTTTGACTCGAGCTCACGCGCCTTCTCGTTCTTCGGTGAAGACTTCACGCGCTCAGG
>CANETG010000134.1 GCA_947440875.1 Bacteriovoracaceae bacterium | reverse complement strand
GGACAGCTCGAGAAAAGGACCTATAAAGTAAGTCGAATTACCGGCATCAAGGTTTTGGATCGGAAATTCCCTTACCCGTCTCAGAAAGAGTGGGATCCGGCCGCCGAATACAAAAAATCATCAGGGCTTGTTCTAGGTCCGGAGAAAAGAGTTCAGATTCGGGTTTATGGCGTGTCTCGCAAAGTGATTGCTGAGAAAGACTTCTTTGGTGGCGAGCTCACAAACACCGACAAAGATTTTGATACGTATGTTTGTACCTACACCAACGTTCATGAATTTCTTGGGCAGTTGTTTGTCTATGCTCAGGATATTGAGATTGTGGGGGATGAACCTCTGAGACAGGCTTTTCTTGAAAAGGCTCAGGCGGGGATTTTGAGGAATCATGTTGCGAAGATTAAGATCGGGTAGTGTTTCACGATGTATAAACCTCAAAAAACCTAGTAATTTCAAGGTGAACTCAAATCTGAGTTTAGTAACAATATTTGTTTATACTGCCCTTTCCACAAGTAGAAAATCTAACTTTTTTAAGCTGATAGACGAGACTTAAAATCCTGATTGGTTGTATTTCGCTTGGTCTTCAATTGACCAAGGAAAGTTATGAGCAACAAATTCAATATCGATGTACCGTTTGAAACAAGACCACCACGACTAAAAGATCTAGTTAATCAATATGTAATGGGTGATTTCTGGATACGGGACACTCCTTTTGGCCCGGTTACGGATTCTATGGTTATCGCGGAAAAATTTGGTTTAAAACATCACAATGTACTTCGTGCAATTTCCAAATGTAAAAGTGAGTTATCAAATTCTGAGAATTATAAGCTAGAAGAAAATCTTATTGAGAGTCATTACTTAGTTGGATCTAAGGGAAAAGAACGAAAGGTTGACATCAGCGAGTTTGGATTAGCGATTCTGCTTCTCTACATCAATACCCCAAAGGCTCGACAAATCTCTGCAGAGATTCTCTATCGATTCTTTGTACTCAAAACATATGTTCATGGATTGAATGATCGACTGCTCGGAGCGATCAAAGGCTTTTATAGAAAACAAATGGAATAAAAAATTCTTAAAAGTATTCTTTGATGAGTATCTATTTAGTGCGATTACGCGGAGTCGCGAAGCTCCTGGGTGACATGAAGGACGATGTCGTCTTTGTCGGTGGCATATATTGAAAATAAAGCATCACCTGTTCTAAAACCATCTTTGGGATATTCAGCCAACAATTTTTTTCGCCTCAGATTTATCGATGAGTTCGCCATGAACGAATCGATGCAGAATGCTATTAAGTAGAGTTTGATATGGCATGCCCAGGCGATCAGCTTCGTCTTTGAGAAGAGAAATAATTCTCGGATCCGTCCGGAGAGAGATCATGATCTTAATATCGCGATGGACTCTGTCAGGAGAAACTCTTTTCGCCTTTGAAAAATCATAATGCTTTTTCATACATTCCTTTTTCGTTCTGGTTTGCTTTTCTAGCTGAAATAATGCGAATGAGATCACCTCTTTCACAGTAAATCACTACTAAAACTCCCATGTAGTGGCTTAAACCCACGCACACGAAACGGTCTTCTTCAGGATGTTCATCATTCATGACGATGTAATACGGATCTTCAAAAATCCATACTGCTTCCTCGAACCGAATTCCATGTTTTAAGTAATTGGAAAAATTCTTACTTTCATCCCACTCAAACGCCATAATAGCACCCGTATATACAATGTCAATATGCAGGTTTTAATAGTATCTAATGCGTTGATGAGGTAGTGAGTAAAAAGAGATATTTTAAAGAACTTGTTCGTGAATGAACTTAATTAATCCCATCTGCAACTGACTCCGCCTTTCGAGCAAACAATGCATTCTTTTCCACTCACATACTTGAGTCCGCATTTGTTTTCATCGCCGTTCGATTCTGCGTCGACGGTTTTTCCACAAGAACTCAGACTCAAAACGACGAACGTCAAGGCTAGTGGTAATGCGCTAAGAATTTTACTCATCATCATCTAACTCCTGGTTAAAAAGTATTTGATTGAGAATTTCTGCGTGGCTGTCCTGCAAAAGGGAAATTTTTGTCGTAAGCCAGGTAACCATCTGTGGGTTATCGGTTTGGGAGACAAGGATGAATTCTCCGCTGTCTTGAATCCGGATGTGACAGCCAACGTCTTCGTGAATTTCTTGCTTGAGATATTTGTGTAAAAGGTGAAACGCCTGCATCGCAGTTTGTGCTTCAAAGCTCAGTTCTAGCGAAAGGATTTCTACCTCCCAGAGATTGTTTTTCTTGCTGTATTTTCCGCGGAACTGGATTTTCATGTGCCCATCATAGGGAACACGGGTCTCAGAAAGTGGGACAAATATTAGGGAGAGTGGATAGATTAGGCAGATTTCTTAAGCTGAATTCTCTCTTCAAGAAACACCCGATCCGGATCATACCCAAATCGCTGAAACGCCTTCGCTCTGAGATACCAAGAAAAACAAGCGAACTCATCCGCCATCGCATCGGCGACAGGGTGAATGGCGACAAGCCCCGCACTGTTTGTGAAGTGACTTCCGTTTTTCACGGCGTGGAGAGTTTCGCGTTTGTCGGGATGGGGAAATTTTCCGGAGTACAGATGGTGAATGGACCAGCCACTGCCGTCGGTGCGACTCGGGCGATCGCCGCCAGCGAAAAGATATGAGGAGAGGGCCGGACCGTTAGCGCGGTTGTAGGGAGGGATGCCTTCTTTTTTTAATTTGTGGATTAAGTTTTTGGGCCACTGGTGCTGCTTCTGATCGCGATTGCAGCCAGGCCACAGAAGAAGGGAATCAGCGGGGAATTTCACCCAGGCGTTGAGATCGGAAATGATGAGGAGAAGTGCGGCTTCGGCAGCGGGGGACCTCAAGAGCGCAACCTCAGATCGGAACCATTCATCAAGGTTGTCGAGATCCGGTGGTTGGGAAAGGCAAAGTTGAGGCATTGCCATCGTATCGGATTAGTCGGGGATTACTTGAATTTACTTATCTTCTTTAAAGCAAACGCCGAAGTACCCAGCTCCCGCTTTCGTGCGCCCTTCGGCCTTCAGGGGAATCTGCGACAGAAAGCCCGAGGTGGCAGAGGCGAGTGGAATCCGCAGTGTTTTTCCCATGGCTTCATTGATGGCGCCGTCGATGGCTTGACTCACTTTAGCGCGCATAAAAGGATCCGACATAAGTCCCGTGCCAGAGCCGTTTACGAGTGACCAGTTCACAATGGGCTGATCAATACAGAAATCACCGTTGCGGCAGGCCTTCGGTTTAAATGAGAGCGAGACATTGAAATCACCACTCACGTGCGCCCCGAAGATTCCGAAGGGGAGAAGTTCTTTTCGGCAGCCTCTGAGTTTGATGTTGGTGGAGTAGCGACCACTTGCTCCGGCGTATCTTAATTGTGGGGCCGCATCCAGTTTGCACGCGATGAGATCAGTGGGGAGATAACAATCTTTGCCCGAGCCAGAGTTACACATTCTTCCAGCTGACCACAGAGTGCCCAAGACTTTATTAAATTCGTTCAGGTCAACGTACGCTTGAATCGGACAATTAGGAATATTGGCATTGGCGTGAGAAGAACGAGTGGTCGTGCTACACATTCCTGGAACGCCGACGCCCACTGTGCGGCGGACTCCGGGAATGAGATCACTCGCCACTTCCACGTTTTTGAAAAGTCCGTCGGCCTCACGTTTTCTTTCGATCTGGGTGATGAATTTTTTTAGGTGACGAATCGTGCGTGCTCGTTCGGTCGTGATTGTTCTTATCTCTTCGCCGCTCAGATCGGAAGAGAGTTCATTTTCTTCGATGAGAGATTTTAATTTGAGAAGATTTTTTCTCGTTATCTCTGAAACGACGTTAGGGAAATTGTATTCGGGATACGAGAGGTCATAATCCAGAGTCCATCCTTTCTGGAAAAACTCAAGATCTGATGCGGTCGTGATTTTCACCTTGGGATCGAGTCCGCTTTCTAAGCGTTCTGTGAATGTCACATCGAGCCCGAGGCAAGAGTGATCGGCCGGAATCGGACGGCCAGAGAACACAAGCTGACGGCATTCGTGGAAGGCAATCGTTTGCCATAAAATGGCGCGCGAGAAACTGAGCTCACTCATGAATGATGAGCTATCGAGAATGAGAGGATTTTCTGATGAGTTGATTGAAGCGAGACCTTCTTCGACCTGATCTTCAAGAACTTTCCCCAGAGCTTCGGCAATCGACTTTTCAAGAGAATCCCTAAGGGGATGGAAAAGAACCGGCATGATTTCGGGAGCGATGGTTTTGAGCTCTGTTGGGGAGTAAGCGGAGAGTCCGGAGATGTGGATATTTTTGGCGACTGATCTGATGAGTTCATCGGAGATCAACGGATCACTTCCAATCGGAATCATTTTTATTTGAGAAATCGGACGCGAGAGCGCCAAATCGATTTTGGCCGAGACGCAAATATCTTTCGCCTTATCAAGGCTTCCCCGGAGATTGGAAACGATGACTGAGCGGTCGGGAAGATTTGTTCCTGTGGTATCAAAATTAAATTGAGCTCCGACGGCCAGAGTGAGTTCGTTGATTCGGAAACAGAGGCGTGCTTCTTTTCCTACGTAGTCGATAGACTTTACGTCCCAAGAAAGTTTTTCAATCGAGACGGGAGTTGGAAATCCGATCGTCGAGCCAAAAACGTAATCGACGTTCTTACACTTTCCGATCAAGCGAGATCCTTCGAGAAGGGAGCAAGGAAGAGCGAAACAGAGGCGCTTTTTTAAATCTGGGTTTAAGTCCTGGCGCTGACAAAAGTTTACGTCAGAGCAGTCAATGCCCTCGCGCGCGCATTCTTCTTTCGTCGGAGGAAAAGGAATGTCGGGGAGGGAATACTCGCGCTGAAGTAGAGTAGAAAGTTTTGGTGTCACACTTCGGAGAACTCCGAGAACACTCTGTCCCCCGACTCCAGTAATTGCCCCTTGAGCGACACTGACTCGTAAGAGTTGTGAGAGGCAACGTGGTTCATCAGAAGCATTTGCCCCTGAAACGAGAAGGAGAAGGAGGATGAACGATTTCATGAGGCATCCACTTGCAATCTTCTGACCAAGGGGGATGCTGTAAACTTAGTGTTTTAGGTTGTCTAAGCTTTTGACAGTCGAGAAAATAGACAGTGTGGAAAGTTGAGACGTGATGATACGGAGAAGACTATAATCCTTGGATGGATGAAGAATCATTCTTCAGCGTTTATTTGATCTATGGAAATCGCTCATTTTACAACTCCTTTGACAGATAAGCTTTGTAGTTGGCTGGGGTTTGAATTCGTCCCAGAATTCATCACCCGCGCGCGAAGTAAAGAGGACTTGGTTTTAAGTATCCCTGGGTATCGGCAAACCAAAAGTTATACCTGTGGATTTGTCAGCGGGCTCATGGTCCTTCATTATTTTGATCGTACGCATAGTGCGAAGAAATTTTATGAATCATGTAACCCCCATTTTGAGTGGGGCATGTCGACGCGAAAAGTTGCGTCTGCACTTCGGAAATCGAAGATCAAAGTGAGTATTAAAAAGTCGATGCCGTTTCATGATCTCGCCCGCCTCATCGAAGAAGGCAAGCCGATCATCACGTCGATCAAGCGCGAAAATGTGATCCAGCATTGGGTTGTGATTTACGGAGTGAATCGGAAAACAAAAGAAGTCTTCGTCGCCGGCGATAAATTCTGGTTTTCTCCGTTTAAAACTTCCATGGATTGGAAAAGCTTCCGGAGGCGGATCGCCACAGGAGCAGACTACTTAATTTGTAGCCAGGCCCGGTGAGATTTCCATTCTCAAGAAACAAAAAGACGAGGTACAGTAACTTCATGGATAAATGCATCGTCATCGATTTTGAAACCACCGGTCTTTCTCCTGGTCAAGACCGCGCGATTGAAGTTGCTGCAGTCTTGGTCCACAACGGAAAAATCTGCGACCGCTTTCAAACACTCATGAATCCTGGCAGACGAGTGAGTCCTTTCATTGCGAGCTACACCGGAATTACGAATCAGATGCTCAAAGACGCCCCCTCAAGTAGTGCCGCGATCAAAGACCTCCTGAGTTTTATTGGGAGCACACCACTTGTTGCTCACAATGCATCTTTTGATAAGCGATTTTTAGATTACGAAATTGCACAGACCGGAAAAAGTGTTGAGATACAAATGGCGTGCTCTCTTCTTGTCGCGAGAAGAATTTACGACAGTGCTCCCAATTTTAAACTTCAAACGCTAGTGGAACTTCATCAGTTGACTGTATCGGGAAAATTTCACCGAGCACTCGCCGATGCCGAAATGACTGCAGGGCTTTGGATTAAGATGAGAGAAGATATTCAAGAAAAATATCAAATGTCCGATGTCACATTTGATTTCATGTACACTTTCGGAAAAACGCCGAAGTCAAAACTCCACAAGATCCTTCCCTTGAATTGATGCACTTCCTAAAGGAAAATTAATCCTTTCAAGTGAAGTTCCCGTAGTTTCGGAGCAGTTCAATCTTTAGGATTTCTTATCTGTAAGCACCGATCAATGATTCTGTATGATCTCTTTTCTTAGGAGGCCTGCGCATGAAAACACAACCAGTTCAATCAGATTCACTTAGAAAAGCCCTTGAAAAATCCCACGTCTTCGATGAAGCCGATTACTATCAAAGTAAAAAGGTGGAGATGGGCGGGGATGAGGAACTCGAAGAAGTCGATGATGAAGAAGAAGATGAAGAAATTGATGATGGTGATGATGAGGAATAATTTATTGGGTAGCGTTTACTCACTAACTTGACCTTGAGGTCCCAATTCAAACGATGACGAAGAAATAATCTTTCGAAAAGTCAGATTGATTCTCGGACCCAGTATTTTTTTTGACGGATGAATCCGGTGATGCCAGAACTCTTGCATTTCTCCTTGCATGACAACGAGAGATCCGGACCCCAGTTCAAAGCTCATCG
>CANETG010000133.1 GCA_947440875.1 Bacteriovoracaceae bacterium | reverse complement strand
GGGAACTGAATAGGGACGTTCAGGAGTGGCCTTCAATGGGTGAGCGAAGCCAATTTTGTGAAGCCATTCATGCGTCATATTATCCGCCACTTGGTAAGGGCGAAATTCGTTGAAATACTTTCGGTTCATGAAGATTCTGACGATAGATGGGTAGGTGTAGCCGATGGTGATCGAATCATGGTCAGTGTAGAGCTCGACTTCGAGATCCATGGTGTGGTTGACTCCAAAGGTTGTCATCTTTTCTTGGCCCTCGAGAATTTTTTGGTAGATCTCTTGATTAGACAGACCACCATTTTCCGCGAACTGCTTTTTCCCGTTCCAAGTATGAGCGAGAACGCGGTCTTTGAATTCTTGGGAGCGAACAATTTTTCTGATAAGGCGTGAAGCGGATCTTATTTTTTTCTCTTGTCCGGGTGTAAATCCAATCAAATGTGTGCGAACGTCAAAGTGATTCGACGCTTGAGCAATTGAGTGGGTGAAGGAAATAAAAATCAGCGCGAGGAACAAAAACCATGCCGTCTTTTTCAATGCCAGTCCCCCACAACTAAATCTTCAGATAGAGTGATGGTGACATGAATTTGATTTGAGTCAAAGTGAATCCGGGGAGAAAAAATCACGATAAAAAAAGTCGGCAAAGACGCAGCGATTTTTGAGTCACAATGCCTCAGGATTTTTAAAAACCGATGAGTCAGTGTGACTCAATGTGGTTTATTGCCGCGAAAATTCTTCCAGCTGTGCCCGTTTCTTGTGAAGAAAGACGCGCGCCCCGAACTTGGCAAGGACGTATTGAGCCTTGCGCGGAATGAGGAGATAAAGTTTGAGTAGTACTTTTCTCAACCACGTGCCTGCGATCATCTCACGAATAAATCTGGGAATATTTTCGTACTTCACTTTTGCCCTCTTTCCTGGAGTGAAGATGGTGAAGCACTTTCTTCCGTCACAAAAAAGAGTCGAGCGACCGCCTCTTCCTCACCACCCTCGTCTTCCCCTGGGTAGAGATGAGCTGCCAAGAAGCTGATAAAAAGAAAATAACTCATGTGTTTCATAGGAAACTCCTTGTGAACTTTCAAAGCAAGTTCAGGGCCATCAACTTTTCTAATCAGTGATTTTGCCCTCCAAAAGTTCTTTTTCAGGCCTTGTACTATGGAAAAACTACCTGATCTGGATGTTCAAGCCTTTTTCTTTCCGGTATATTGCGTCCAAATAACCAGGTGGAATTATGCCCTTTGAAAATACTTTTAATAAAGATCTCGCTCGCGCATTAGTCCGGGCGAAAAATCCTGAAGAGTTTCTGGATTCAGAATTAGAGAAAATAAAAAAGCGCGCTCTCGAACTTAATTCTGCCCGGGCCGTGATGGCCGACGGGTATGAGAAAGTTCTCCAAGGCCTAAAGCTCGCGTTTCCGGAGATCGATCTCGAAGATAAAAATTTAATCGGCACTCCTAACCGTATGGCGCGGGCGTTGATCGAAATATGTTCGGGTCTCGGAACGGATCAAAAAGAAATTTTTAGTACGACTTTTCCTGCCGAAAATTATAACGAAGTGATCATCTTAAAAGACATCGATTACACGTCACTTTGTAGCCACCACTTTTTCCCCTTCACCGGAAAAGCTCACGTGGGTTATCTCCCCGACACGTCCAAAGGGGGAGAGTCTAGAGTCGTGGGACTCTCAAAGCTCGCACACATCGTTGATTCTCACGCCCAGAGACCGCAACTCCAGGAACGCTTGTGTTACGGCATTATGGAATCCATCCAAGAAGAATTGAAACCTCTTGGTGTGATGGTTGTGATCGAAGGCTCTCATGGATGCCTTACGTGTCGGAGTGCCAAGAAAGCAAATGCTTCGATGATCACCTCAGCACTCGAAGGAAAATTTAAAGAAGACTCAAAGCTGCGGGGAGAATTTTTAAGCTTGATCGGGATGAACCGCACATGATCGGCGACGACTGAACACACGGCACGGAATTATTCTTTCTGGAATCTTCCGAGATTAATTTAAGATTTCTTAGGGAAGCGAGATTAAGTAGTCATTGCCGACCAAAGTGAAGAGAAAAGCTTTCAATAATTTTGCCATGTTATTGACTTTTTTAAGCTCTTACGGTATTTAAATGACTATGGTCAAAATAATCCTAGTCGTCGAGGACGATACCTCGATTCGAGAGTTGCTCATGGAACTTCTCGAAAGCGAAGGCTACAGAGTTGCCTCTGCCGTTAATGGCCTAGAGGGGATTCGTTACCTTCAAGGAAACGATTCACCCGATCTTATTTTGATCGATCTCATGATGCCCGTGATGGATGGTTACGCTTTCCGAACTGAGCAACTCAAACATGCAGCGTGGTCGAAGATCCCCACTGTTGTGATGTCGGCGGAGGCCAATGCCAAAGAAAAAATGAAGAGTTTTCAGGTCTCTGCCTTTCTCAGTAAGCCGGTTGATCTCGAAACCATTCTTAAGACAGTTTCTCGGCTGATCTAAATGATGATGAAAATATTTGGAATTCCCAACTGCGACACAGTAAAAAAAGCTCGGACTTTTCTAGAAAAGAAAAAAATAAGCTTCGAGTTTATCGACTTCAAGAAAACACCTCCCACTTCCGCAGACATTACCCGCTGGACAGAGAGCTACGGTGACCTCCCCGTGAATAAAACCGGGACCACTTATAAAAAACATAAAGAAGCCTTCGAAAAATTAGGTGCGGAAGAAAAGATCAGCTTCCTCTGCCAGAACAGTTCCATGATTAAGCGCCCGATTCTGGAAAAGAATGGAAAGGTTCTCGCCTTCGGTTTCAAAGAAGATGAGTACCAGAATCTTCACCGCTAGCACTGGGTGGTGAAATGCGCTAGGATTTCACTATGAGCATCCAGAAAATAAAAAAACATCTTGAAGAATACTCTTACTTGAAATCCATTCAGTCGCTTCTGTACTGGGATCTCGAAACCTACATGCCCCCGGGAGCGATTGAAGATCGTGCCAAAAGACTTTCTTATGTCCAGGGTAAGATGCACTCTCACGTGACCGGAAAAAAGTACCAAGGAATGCTCGCTGAAATGAAGGGAGAGAAGCTTAAGCCTCTTCACAAAAAATTATTGAAAGAACTCGAATACGACTATCACTTACAGTCAGTGCTTCCGTTAAAATATGTGATGGAACTGTCGCACGCCACGGCCGTCGGCACTCACGCTTGGGCGGAAGCGAGAAAAAACAATGACTGGAAAACATTCCTTCCTCATCTCGAGAAATTAATAGCTCTGAAAAAGAAGGAAACGACATTTTATCAAGCAAAAAAACCTTACGACGCTCTAATTGCTCTCCATGACCGAGAGTTTGATTCGCAAAAAATAAGAATTCTTTTTGATGAACTGAAAGTGGGACTACTGAAGCTCAAAATGAAAGTCGAAAAAGACGGACGATTCGTCAAAGTGAAGGACCTCAAAGGTCCCTTTCCTATTGAAGCGCAAAAAGATCTGTCTCTCAAAGTCGCTCAGATTTTCGGACTTTCCCAGAAATACTCTCGGCTAGATGTTTCTGCTCATCCCTTTAGTATTAATATCTCGCCCCAGGACCAACGGATCACAACAAGGTACGTGACGGAAAATATCGATTCTCTGTCGAGCACGATGCACGAAGTGGGACACGCTCTTTACGAAAATCAACTCCCCACAGATTGGGAAGGGAGCCCATTTCAGGAAGCGGTTTCTCTGTCTGTGCACGAATCGCAGTCTCGCTTTTGGGAAAACGTTATTGGACGCTCAAAAGAGTTTTCGGAATTTCTTCATCCTGAAATAGTGAAGAGTTTCCCTCGTGCAATGAAAGGCATTAGTCCGGAAACACTATTTCATTATTTTAATAAGTCGGTCCCCGGTCTCATCCGAGTGGAGAGTCCGGAGCTTTACTACAATCTGCATGTCATCATCCGCTTTGAGATCGAAGAGAAGATTTTTAATGAAAACTATCCAGCGGCGCAACTCCCTGAGCTTTGGAATACAAAATACAAGGAATCCCTCGGAATAAAGCCCTGTACCAATCGCGAAGGAATTTTACAAGACTCGCACTGGGCGGGCGGAGCTTTTGGCTATTTTCCAACGTACACTCTCGGAAATCTTATCTCTGGAAGCCTTTCGCGAATCATGAAAAAAGAAATGCCGAAGTTTCACTCTCTAGTAAGATCGGGTGATCTCGCACCCATTGGCGAATGGTTAAAGAAAAATATCCACTCCCACGGGAGGGCGATAACGACAAAAGATATTGTGGGCCAGATAGAGGTGAAAGATTATCTTACTTACCTTGATGACAAGTTCAGGAGCTAGCAGTGGAAGGAATATTTCTTGGTGTCATGGAACTTAATGAGGCCAAATCGCATCAGTTAAAACTCTCAAAGCGGGGAGTCAAAGTAGAATTCAAAACGAATGGACACACTTGTACCACTGGTTGCAAAGTCACAGTGGAGGTCTGGGGACAGAACTCCGACGAAGAGAATCTCGCCCAGTATTTTAAGGAAGATTATCTGAAGCACGTGACAGGCCACGGAATAATTTTTGACCATTTGGCGGAAGTTTTTGATCCCGGTAAAGAAATGGTGATCTGCCAGGCGTGCGGGGCGGGCTTTTCACCGAAGGCGAGCGAGTGTCCTGACTGTGGACTCCATTACGGTTAGGAGAAATATTAGTGGGAATATGGGAAACAGGTCTTTCTGGGAATGTGTCACGATGAAATCTTAATCGGATGGTCTTCGTCTTGATTCTTTTTTCTCTGAATGGAGTTTCTTGGAAGTGAGGCGCTTTCTGATTGAGCTTCCCGTTGGCCGAGTTTTTTTTCTGGGCTTTGGTGGGATCGCTACTTTTTCAATGAGCTCGTGAAGCTTCCGGATGCAATCATCCATGTTCGCTTTCTGGGATCTTTCTTTTTCAGAAGACAGATGAACCAAACCATCATCTTTGATGAAATTGCCAAATTTACCCCGAAACCGGTATTTCACATCCGGCGGTAGTGAAGGAGAGTCTTGTATGTTCCAGGTGAGGTTCACCTTGGAGTTGACCTTATTGACGTTCTGTCCGCCGGCACCGCCAGATCTTGCGAACGTAAAAGTGAATTCGGAAAAAGGAATAACAAATTTATCTTTCATTGAGTAAGATCATAGCATGAAGAGTTCGGCTTGGTATGCTTACGTCATTTGCACAGAAAATGGAAACCTCTACACCGGGATCACCACGGATATCGAAAGACGATTTCAAGAGCATGCTTCAGGGAAAAAGGGGGCCAAGTTTTTTCGGACTTCTGCCCCTTTAGATTTGGTCTTCAAAAAGCGCTTCAAAAACCGCTCCGATGCCTCAAAATTTGAGGCTTATTTTAAGGCCCTCACAAGACCAAAAAAGCTTAAATTCCTAGGGATTGGGAAGGGAGCTTGAACCCTCCAACGAGTTCCCGAATAGGTCCTTTATTTTTCTAAAGTTTCTAGTTATTCAAGACGATAGATTGGTCATGATTCAAATTTTAGTTTACACCCAAAGAGATGACTTTCGCTCTTACATAGACAACGAATGCCTGGAAATGAAGGATTGCTTCCCCGTTTTCTACGACAAGTTGGATGAGCTCGAAACGATTCTTGGTCTGTTTCCTAAGCTCGATGTCCTAATTGTCGATGCTTATCAAAATGGAGAGGAATTTAATCTCCTCTCAACATTTGTCAAAGAACGAAAAGACCAAATTACCCATGTGCTTTTAGTCTCAGATAAAAAGTCCGATGTTTACACGAAAGTGTTTCATCCGATCGACTTGGCCTCACTGCTTCAGCACTTGAAATTCATCATCGGTGAAAAAGTGATACCCAAAGATGGCTACGTAGGCATTCCTCTCGATTGTTTAATGCATTTTAAAGTGATGCCCTTTCCTTTGTTCCTCAAAATTTTTCAAGGGAAATTCATCAAGCGCATTCCAGCATACGAAGTCATTGATGTGGAACTCATTGAAACCTACCGAAGACGGCAAGTGAAGGAGCTTTTCTTTGAGCGGCAGTACGGCAAAGATTTTACGATGATGCTCATGACGAATATGATTAACCGTGTGGAGATTGAATACCCCTCTCCAGAAGAAAAAGAACAAGCGACGAGTGAAGTCCTCGGCACAGTTCGAGATATCGTCGCTTCGATCGGACTTAAACCGAGAGTCATTGAGCTCTGCCTTACGCTCATGACTCAGGTGATGGATGAAGTGAACAAAGGCCGGGGCGTTCAAGCAGTCGCCTACCTCCGTAAACTTCGCACGAAGGCGGAACTAGATTTTAATTACCGAATGATCCAGCTCACGTCGTTCATTGCGACTCAAATCCTTGATGGCCGCTCTGGCGTTCACAAACAAGAAGAAATGAAGTCTGTCGTTTTTGCAGCTTTCTTCTGTGACATGTCCCTCAAAAATCCTGAGTACCTCCATTATCGTCACTCAAAAGATATCGCTCTTCTTCCCGAAGAAGAACGGGAAGAAATTAAGTGGCATGCTAGCCAATCGGCTTCCATAGTGGAGCTCAGTAAAATGGGGACACCTGAGGAAGTGATCATCATCCGCCAACACCACGGTGATCTTTACGGAACAGACCTTCCCGTTGGTGCTCACCCCGATATTCTGGTCCTCTCCAAATGCCTGATGGCGAGCCAAGAACTTGCGTACGCTCTTCTTTCCGATGACCAGGAAACCCATTGGAATGTGTTCCAGGAAGTCCTGCGACAGCAGAGGGGCTCTCCTTTAGAGGAATACCTCACCATTTACGAGGAAAGTTTCCTTAATTACATCAAAGAACCAAACTGATCATGTCTGTAAGAAATACCCTCTCGTTGTCATAGTCTTCCGATGAGATTAAATTCCCCACATGAACTTTGATCCCAAAGAGCTTCCGATCACGGCGTGGCTCCCCACTACAAAAAAAGAAGCCGAAAAGCGCGGCTGGGATGAACTCGACGTGGTTCTCATCACCGGT
>CANETG010000132.1 GCA_947440875.1 Bacteriovoracaceae bacterium | reverse complement strand
TCTCGATTTCTTGAACCTGCGTCCCGAAGATTTCATGCCAGGCCTCGATCGTATATTTACCGACAGGAAGCATCGGAAGTTTAAACTCTCCGTTTTTCCCGGTGACTGCGTAATAAGGATGGTCCATCACAGCGACGTAGGCACCCATCCACGGATGAACGGAGCACTTGGCTTGAAGAAACAACTCAGGCTTTGTGAACACCTTGGTTAAGCGCTGATCTTTTTTCGGCATCGCCACGTTGAATCTCTGATTCTTCGTGGTGACGGACCTGACGTTATGAAAGACTGCATCCGAATTGACAAAAGTGACTTTCTGACCCACTCGCGCAGCCGCGACCCTCGGATGATACATACATCCCCGTTGATCAAGAATGAGTTCCTCGGTCGGTACGAGATCATTGTCATTCACTTTTCTTTGCGTCGGATTTTTAATCACGATGAGAACGTTTTCAAGTTTCCCTGCACTCACGAGGACTTCATTCGAATAGGTCGGTGCCCCGGTTTTAGAACCACACCCGGAAGGGAGTGTCAGCTTCTTATTCTCAGGTGGTATGCCTTCAAAGTTCACCACCCCTTTTACGTGATAAGTACGCGAGCTCATTTGCGTAGGAGTTAAGCTTTCTTCTGGCGTAGGTATTATTTCTTCAGGTTTCACTTCTTCAGGAGTGGTCACAACGGGGGATTCCTCGGCAGGGATTTCTTGTTTTACCGAAGTCCACACGACAACGAATGCAATAATCGCAATTCCAAAAATAGCAGCGGTCATGGAGCGCTTTGGATTAGTCAGACGAACGACAAAATATTCGCGAACAAGAGCTCCTGCGGCCGTGATGAGGAGGAGAATGAGCCAATTAAGATCGTGCCCATAGGTATTGGGGAAATGATTCGAGAGCATCACAAAAATAACGGGGAGAGTGAGGTAAGTATTATGCGTCGAACGATTCTTCGCGTTTTTTCCCCAGTCCTGATTGACCGGCTCACCATTCCTAGACGCTTCCACCATTTTCAACTGTCTCGGAATAATGCGCATGAAAACGTTGGCCGTCATCCACGTACCCATCATCCCACCAATGTGCATGTAAGCAGCGCGACCCGAGAGCGTATGACAAAGAAAATAAGACATCCCCGCTAACCAACCAAGAGTCAAAAGATGACCGACGAGAGGATAATCACGCGTAAGCCGCCGCTCCCAAAGAAAATCGTAAAAAAACCAAGACCCAATTAACGAAAACAATCCAATCGCAATTCCCTGCGAGAGACTGATGTTCGAAACCATATCATCCAAAAGATACGTCCCATCACCCCAGTAATAAATAAGAACCATGAGCATCATCCCGCTCATCCAAGTCCAGTAAGATTCCCACTTAAACCAGTGAAGTTTTTCCGGCACCTTGGTCGGTCCCATGAGAAGTTTCTCGACGTGATAAAAACCACCGCCATGAACCATCCACACTTCACCTACGTGTCCCGGATTTTTTGAGGCCGCGTTTTTTTCAAACGAACGATCAAGCCACATGAAGAAAATAGAAGTCCCAATCCAGGTCACCGCCACAGTGATGTGGAGCCAACGGACGAGGAGAAGAATCCAATCAAAAATGTCCTGATTCACAGGTCTAGCCCCTTCTGCCAAATAGTTCTTGATTAAACCATTGAGAGGGACAGTTGGCCAAGTCCTATGTGCTTGACGCAAAACCGAAAGTGACTTGTAATGGAAGTATGCCGCACAACATGAAATGGGCCATCATCGCTTTAGTCATCGGAGGCATTCTTTATTACAAACAAGGAATGAAAACCCGCGCGGCCCAGGCGAATACTCCTGTGTTCAAAGAACTCATTGGGTCCCAGTCTTGTGCTGGTAAAAAGGCTTGCGTCCTCGTTTACGTCGCCCCTTGGTGTCCCGCTTGTATTTCCATGTCTCCCCTATTTCAACAGCTGAAAGCAAAGATGGAAAGTGATCCTGAATATGGGATGAAGATTATTGTGGGACAGGAAAGAAATCCCGGTGACAAAGAAAGGATGGCCTCGCGCTACCAGCTACATCTCTAAAGGCTAAAAGTTTTCATCAAGTGGGACGCCACGGGATTGGAAATTTTTCTTTGCGCCGAAATGAGGTAGAGCTCCTCAAAAACAGTTCCCAGTTTTCCAATCTCAACGAGTTCGCCTGAATCGACGTACGGTTTTACCGTATGAGGCGCGGCCGGGATCATCGCCATATCGTTGATGGCAATTAACTGCTGAAGGGCAGTGTCCTGCGTCTCCGCGATGACTTCGACATTCAGTTCATTGGATCTCATCCAGTGCTCAAGATTATAGCGAACTTGGCTGTCATAGGTCGGAAGCACGAACGGTTGGTCCTGAAGTGAATGAGGAAAATCACTCCGTAATTTTTTAAATTTTTTAGAGCCGTAAATGGAAAGGCTCGTTTTGGATATCACTCGGTGACGAAGACCACGGGTTCCTTCGTTGCTGGGAAGGAAGTTACTAATGGCGATGTCAATTTTACTCGACACAAGGTCGCGGAGGAGCTCATCAAACTTTCCCTCAACCAGGGAAATGGTGCAGGGTGAAGACGTGAGTGCCGCTTGGGTCAATTCAAGCATGATTTGTTTGGGCACACTATCGAGAGCTCCCAACTGAAGACTTATTTTATTGGGTTTTAACCGATCGTGGAGTGCTTCGTACATTTCGCCACCCATCTTGAAGATGTTCCTGGCATAATCGAGAGCGAGGTTTCCATGCTCAGTGAGAATCAATCGTTTATGTTCACGGCTAAAGAGCTTCACTCCCAACTGGTCTTCAAACTGCTTTAATTGCGCAGACAGTGTGGGCTGTCCCAGAAGAATCTTTTCAGCTGCCCGGGAAATGCTACCCGACTCAGCGATGGTCATAAAATAATAGAGATGATGATAGTTAATCCAGGGTTTCAAAGTCGTACTCCTTAAAAGATCACTATAGGGGGAAAGAACATTTCGCTAAAGACAATAAATAATATACTCTGAATCGCTTTATACGATGAATAAATAAAACTCTTTTGCTAGTCTTGAGAAATTCTTTTACTTTGATCCAAGAACAAATTTATCCTTTTTTAGCCCCCCCATTGCCATAAAATCTTGGGCTGCGACCGAACACTAACGCCGGCAACTCATCGTATTGTCGTATTCCATTACGGCTTTTTTATGTTTCGACCGAAAATAGCACATGCAAAAAATTATTCACCTCAAAGACATGTCTTACTCCATTCCGTACTCGGACTCAATTCTTGAAACACTCAATTTAGAAGTCAGTGCTGGGGAGTTCATCGGGGTTCTAGGCCACAATGGGGCGGGGAAAACAACTCTGATGGATCTCCTGATGGGATTCAGAAAGAGCTCGTCGGGGCTCCTCGAAATCATGGGAGAGGATCCTCATGCGATTGCTCGGGCGCATAGAAAAGATGTGGTCTTTCTTTCGCAAGAAGTAAGTATCAAGAGCAGTATTTCGATCAGACAGTTTTTGAAGTTCCACGCGTCTTTTTATGATTTGTACTCAACCGAAGAAGAGGCGCATTTACTCAAAGTTTTCCAGCTGGATGCGGAGGCAAGAATCGGATCGCTTTCAACAGGTCAGCAGAAAAAAGTTCAGGTCGTGGCAAATCTCTCCGTCAAACCAAAACTCATTTTAATCGACGAAATCACGGCAGTGATGGACCCGGAGACCAGACAGATCTTTTTCAACGAAATATCTCGGATGAGAAAAGAGTATAAATCGGCAGTTATTCTTGCCACAAACATCGCCGAGGACCTCATTGAAAGGGTTGATAAAATTTACTTTATTAAAGATAAGAAAGGTTCACTTTATTCACCTCAGGATATCGGCCGTCTCTTCAATCTTAGTGTGGAGGCCGCATGAGTCATATCCGTTCGGTCTATGAGTGGCACAAAGAACATTTGTGGCTTCAGTTTGTCATAATCTCTATCTGCGGAATTTTGATAAATTTCTTCGAACTCCATCCGGTTTTTCAATCAGCCATCTACGCCGTCAGTTTAGCGAAAATAGTTCTTTCGCTGAAACTCATGAACGTAAATCCTGGTTCCGTAAATGATCTTGAAAACTTTTCCTGGAAGTACTACCAGTCATTGCCGGTAAATAAAAATGATCTCTACCGTCTCTATTTGATTAATCATCTTTTTAATTACATCCCAGGATTATTTTGGTTTCTCTGTTTTCATCGACATCTCGCTTTTCTCATGGAGATTTCGCCTTGGACTCTTCTGAACTGGTTACCAATAGCAATCCTTACCTTTATTGCATTTGGTCTTCAAAGTTTTGTGGCCCTTGTCGTGTACCCAAGAACTCAATTTTCACGCGTAAATAAACGCTTTCTTCTTTTTAAGATTTTAAGAAACGGTTTGTACTTTTGTACAGGAGCAATCTATTTGTCCATCGGCGTGGGTACCCTTGCAAAATGGGTTCATGTTGATTACCCGGAATTTTGGGGAGTTTTAAGCACAGTAATTTCTTATTTTTGGAATAAGTATTTTGGTTTCGCTCTCATTGCGATTGGTGTGACATATCAGTATCACCAAAACTTTTCCGTCTGGCTGGATGAAAAAAGAAAAACACCTCGCTCAAACTGGAAAGCTCTCCGAGACATTCCTCTCATGACTGCAGCAGTAGCCTTTCTGATTTATCCTATCACATATCTCACTTCAACCGATGACGGCGGTCCAGACTTTCACGAAGCGGTTATTGAGAATAAAATCCAGACCGTCAAACGTCTCATAAAAGATGGCGCCGACATTAATCAAAAAAACAATCTTGGCTTTACTCCCATCATGACGGCTGCCTATCGCGGAAGAGGAGAAATATATTCTCTCCTCGTCGACGCGGGTGCCAGACAAGATTTTAAGCTCGGTTCTAAGAAAGATTACTTCTACAATGGGGCTGATCTCTATTTCCTTTCATTGAGAGGCGGAGAACTATCGATTGTAAAAAGTCTTTTCCGCCCGGAAAATCTCAAACTTAATCTAGGAAATTTTGGACACAATTCTCTTCACATCGCCGCGATCCGCTGCCATGAAGCTGTACTGGAATTTCTCATCGAAAATAAAGCGGATGTAAACGTCGTTACCAACAACGGAAGATCACCACTTCACTTCGCCGCTAAAGGTGGTTGTTTCCCAGCCGTTGCCAGTCTATTAGAGGCGGGTGCTGATACTTTACTCAAGGATAAGTATAATAAATTCGCCTATGAATATGGTTCCCAAACTAGTCGCTCACCGGCTTCATACATTAAGAGGAAGACGCTCAAGCGCCTTCCTCAGAAGTAAAAGCATTACCCATTCATCGAATCGGCATCGGCCAAAGATGATGAAAACGACGAATGCATGAGACCGTCTACGCGCGTGCGTAGTCCATCGACGTTATCGCGAACGAAAGTTTGAATCTCGGGATTCCTGAACATTCTCATGATGTAGGGAGCGATCACAGTGATGGCCACTCCTCCGAGAATGAGTTGAGTGACAGGTCTTCTGAGAAGTCCCTTTCCTCGCTTCAAGTAATCATCCATCGCATTCGAGCCCTTCGCCATTAGGTGAGAACTCTTTCTATTTCTTGTCTTTGCCATAATCATTCCTCCTCGAAATGTTTTTCTCTGAGGAGAAGTCTAGCAAGCTCCAAGCGTGCCTCACTCTTAAGAATTCCTGAATCATGACGGACATTCTAAGTCGGAGATTTTATCTTCAAAGATGACGAGAGGATCAAGAATTAAGATCTTTCCTCATGACGGAAAGTTTATTCTTGATACGCCTCCAATGACTCCGGGAGCTGACCAAGAGCAAGATTTTGATGAGAAAACTCATCAAAATCCACTATGGGCCTTCACAATTTCTAAGCTGATTTTACAGTGGGCTGAAATTAAAGCTAAAGACAGACACCGAAACTCTTAGTTGCGAATGATACGGAAGACTTAAGTTAATCGTTTTAATGCCAGCTGATTTCACCATTCCTGGAGCAGCAGGACCCCAGACTATTTGATTAACTCTTGCGACGTAAGTGTTTGTTCCCCTCTTACAGATGACTCCCGAGACGTCCGCCCAGTCACCTTTAGGATTAGTCAGCTTTAAGCGAAGTGCACCGCCACCATTTGAGAGCCTTAATGTGAGCGGATTACCTCTGGCATTTTCCTGCCAGTTAAGAGGAATATCGCTGTTTCCTACAAGTGTCTTAAGCTCGACGATATTTCTTGCACACTGCTCTTGAGCAAAACTTGAAAGCGAGGAAAGCATGAGAAAAATAAACATGAACGACTTAGACATTTGTGTCTCCTTGGTGGATTGGAATTTGAGTATATGAGAAATTCGGCCTTGAAGAGCAGACCGTGGAATTTTTTCAGTCGATGTAGATGGCACACACAGAACTCACATCAAATCGGGCCCTTAAGGACTTGAGGAGTGAAAAAAGTCCTAAGACCTTACGATCAAGGAAGATGAAATCATGGGGGGGGGTATCGATTTGAGAAGTCGTAACGAGCTCCAAAGCGAGGGGATAAAGCTCATCAGGGAGTCTCGTTGTCCCCCAATCGAAGTCTTTCGATTTCAGCGGACTGGCGGCAAGCTCACAATAGCTCCACAGAAGATCCTGATCAAAAACTAATCCCGCGGAAGACTTCGAGGAAATTTCATCGAGGGCCGAAAAGAAATTCTCTCTCCGACCGTGGTGAAGCTCGGCAATGAGACTGCGGTAATTTCTTAACGTTTCTTCAGGGTAAGTGATGCAGGCACCGAAATCAATCAGCACCACTTCTCCATTCCGATAGAGATAATTACCTGGATGGGCATCGGTCTGGATGAGATGACCACGGAAAATCTCATGGAGATAAAGTTGGAAGAGAGTTTTCCCAAGCTTATTTCTTTCGACTTGAGTCAGTCCTTTCAGCGTCGAAAGTGGGACGCCATCGATGTACTCCGAAACGATCACCACTTCCGAGCAGTACTCTGGATAAAGTTTCGGAACGTAACATCCCGGCACATCCTTCATCAGTTTTTCATACTCAGCGTGTTTCCGTGCCTCGTGTTCGTAGTCCATTTCTTC
>CANETG010000131.1 GCA_947440875.1 Bacteriovoracaceae bacterium | reverse complement strand
TTTTCTGAGTAATTCCCAGTCAAATGCATTGGGATGATCGAAATTTGGTTTTCCTGCGTTCGTGTGGACGTCGCGGGGAAGCTCGTTTAAGTAGTAGGAATCCATGTGGAGGAGAAGAGATTGGGTACTGTTGATACCCTTCATGACTTTTTTGGCAAAGGTCGTTTTACCCGAACCTGAGCCACCGGCAATTCCCACGAGAAAGATCTTCTGCATGGACGACTCTTCTAGCAAGCTTGATCTGGGTCCGTCAAAGAAACACGCGCGTTTGTAAATTTTTTAGCCTTTCAGATTCGCTCAAATACGTTATAAGTCGGGGCATGAACACATTCTGGGTCGTCACATTATTTCAAGGTGAAATGCGGTCCGAAGACTGGGGCCTGGTTCAGGATCTTGCCGTGAATCAGTATGGATCCATTGGCATTGAAGAATTTGCTATTGATGAGCCTGAAGTTGATCGAATTTTAGGTGAGAGGTCTTATTCTGGTGGCGATCTTCCTCAAGAGGTCCTGGATGAAGTAGAAGCTGTCGTTAAAAAAGGTCCAGTGACCGTTCGTTTTTTCTTTGAAGAAGGAATGCCTGCGAAGGATTTTTTCAAAGAGCTTGGTAAAACGATTCTTGGTGAAATCCAAATTGATGAGTTGCCAGTTGAAGACTGGAACGCGGAATGGAAAAAACACTATTCCCCAATCATAGTAAATGAAAAGCTAACGATTATTCCGGCATGGGAAAAAAAATATCAAGTTTCTTCTGGTGTAAGCCTTTTTATTAATCCAGGCATGGGCTTCGGGACCGGGAGCCATGAGACAACATTTCTCTGCTTAAAATTTTATACTGAAGACGTCTCAACAGTTCCCAGTGATGTTTTAGATTTTGGATCTGGTTCGGGAATTCTGGGGCTGGCCGCTCTGAAGTTTCATCCTGAGGCGCGAGTCGATTTCTATGATATCGATCTTGAGGCGAATAAGAATTGTTTCCAAAATGCTGAGATTAATGAATTAAGCGGAAGAAAATTTCGCCTCCTCCTTTCGGGAGTAAGAAATTATCTACACTCTGGTTACGATGTCGTCTTTGCTAATATCCTCGAAAATATCTTGAAAGAGGAGAGGAATTACCTTGTCTCTGCCGTCAAACCTGGCGGCTCACTCATACTGTCGGGTCTTTTGAAGCATCAGTCTGCTGGAATCATTCAGGAATATGCAAGCGATATAAGATTCGTCAAAGAGCTGACCAAGGGCGACTGGTCGGCGCTTCTTTTCCGGAGAGATCCGTGAGAGCTGTGTACCTACCAAAACTTGATTCGTGCGAGGAGTACATTCTGACGGGGGAGCTTCTTCATCATCTCGTGAATGTGACTCGGATCGAAAAAGATGAACATCTTTTGTTACTCAACGGATTGGGTTTTTCGGTAACCGCCAGGGTCGTTGAAGTTTCGAAAAAACTTTTACGACTAGTTAAATTGAAAGAAAATTCGTCTTCCAGATTATTTAATCTCGATCTTGTTTTGGGCGTTCCCAAAAAAGATGCTCTTGATTTAAGCCTTAAAGAAGCAGTGGAACTTGGTTTCCGAAAAATTTATCTCATCCGTTCTGATTTTTCACAGACTAAAATTCCAGACAGGGAACGCATCACGAGTCTTCTTGTTTCTGCTCTAGAACAATCAAACTCTTTTTTTCTTCCCGAGGTTATCGAAGGAGCTTGGCAAACTGTTCCCTGGAACGATTATGGTACGGTTCTGTTGTTAGATTCTCAGAAAGGAAATTTGGGAAATTCTCACCAAATCTCCGCTATCAACTGTCTGGTCATTGGCCCTGAAGGTGGTTTTTCAGATGTAGAGCTCAAATATCTAAAAGAGCTTCCTAATTTACAGCCTATTTTACTTCCGACACCAATTCTCAGAACACCAACTGCTGTTGCCACTGGTGCAGGCATCATCCTTCAAAGATTGATGACTTGATTGTTTTGTGACAGAATTTTTAAAAGATCCCTCAAAGGAAAAATAATGAATCTCGATCCCGCATCATCGCCAAAGAAAACACCTCCTGCGCTTGATCTTGATCTCGAAGATTTTGACTTTAAGCCGATTACAAGTGGACTCGGATTCTCTCATCAGCAGAAAACTTCTGAAATTAAGCCTGTTTTCCTTGAAAGATCTGTTCAGACTAGAGAAGTCCCCTCAACTCGGCTTCAGCAAACGGTGAAAAAAGATCTGAACGTTTATCAAAACGATCTTTCGCTTTTCTACGGTCAAGCAGAGACAAATAGAACGATTCCAGCGGTCGAAGAAAAGACGGAAAAAGTTTATCGTTTAGCAGCTGCTACTGATCGAATTGTTGCTTACTTTCTGGATTTGGGAATTATTTTTTCTGTAATGAGTGTGACGTTGATGTTCATGGCAAGAGCAACCGGCATGGAAATGATGGAAGCGTGGGTGCAGTACCCGGATGAAATTACTCCGCTTGTGGTGACGCTTTTTTGTGGTTTTTACCTCCTATATTTTTCGATCGGTGAAAAAACGGGAGCGACCATGGGAAAATCATTCATGAATATCAAAATTGTGACGATGGAAAATAAAAATCAAACCTTTATAAATCTTGTTATAAGAAGTTTTATCACTCTGATGAATTTTGCGAGCATCGGCTTATTTTCCTACTTCGATCTTCAAAACAAAGCGACTCACTCTAAAGTCATCAAGGCCGATTAATGTTCAGTCGCGAACTCACCCAGTTTCTCGATCTAAATATTGGCAAAAAAATCGTTTTCACTAACGGGTGTTTTGATATTTTACATCGTGGACACGTAACTTATTTAGCCGAGGCAAGAAAGCTCGGTCATCTCCTTGTCGTCGGGGTTAACTCTGACGCTAGTGTAAAACGACTTAAGGGTCCGGAGCGTCCGATTAACACTGAAGAAGATCGTTGTTTTGTTCTTTCGCAACTTAAGTCAGTCGATTTCGCTGAAATTTTCACGGAGGACACTCCACTCAATCTCATCCTTACGGTGAAACCAAAAGTTCTTGTGAAAGGTGGAGACTGGAAGATTGATCAAATCGTCGGTGGAAAAGAAGTTCAGTCGATGGGAGGAGAAGTTTTCTCTCTTAATTTCGTCGATGGTTATTCAACTACCAACCTCATTGAGAAGATTCAGCATCAGTAGAAAGGTGGGATGGCTTTAATTGTCGGCAGGCGTTTTTAGCATCCAACAAAATTTGATACATATCTTAGTTTTTTTCTGCTTTATTTATTGACAGTAAAATCCAAGTACCCGAAATCAGGCTCTTCCTTCATTTTTCTTCAGCTTAATTTCAAATAGGAGTTAAATAATATCCGAGTAAACCGATCAGTGGTGAGCTTGACCATTGTGGTCAGCCATTAGATTCTGCAAGGAGTACGTTACATGGGCTTAAGAATCAACACCAACATTGCATCACAAGAGGTGCAACGGAACTTGAAGGTCAGCAATGCCTCACAAGAAGCCGAGTTTTCCAAACTCTCGTCAGGTAAGCGAATTACAAAATCCGCTGATGATGCCGCTGGTTTGGCCATTGCAAAAAAGCTTGAAGCTGAGACGAAAGGTCTTAGAGTCGCTTCGCGAAATGCAAATGATGCGGTTTCGTTAGTTCAGGTAGCCGAAGGTGGTCTGAATGAAACGAGTAACATCCTCACGCGTCTGCGCGAACTTTCCATCCAGGCGGGTTCGGATACGGTGGGTGATGCCGAACGCGGACTTATGTCTCTCGAGTACGAACAGCTCGTTTCAGAAGCTGATCGAATTTCGAAGATAACTTCTTTCAACGGAAAACCTCTTCTGAAGGGAGAAGGATCTGTTCTTCAGTTTCAGGTAGGTACGTTTGCCGGAGAGGAAAACCAGATTGAGTTGGATTCAAGCATAACCGATGCCTCTGCAGAAAGTCTTGGGATTGGTGGAACGAGCGTCCGTGATAAGGAGGATGCGCTAAATAACCTGGAAAAAATCGACAGTGCGATTGGCAGGGTAAGTGGATACCGTGCGAGTTTTGGTTCGATTCAAACGAGACTCATGTCGGCGATCAACAATCTCGACGTGACAATAGTAAACCAGGAATCTGCTCGATCTCGTATTGAAGATGTGGATGTTGCAGAATCAACAGCGAAACTTGCATCTGCTCAGATGATGAACGCTGCTGGTGTTGCCACTCTTGCTCAGGCGAATAGTCTAGGACAACAAGCAATGCGTCTCATCGGTTAGTTTTTGCCAAAGAAGTTTTCTTAAGCCCAATACCCCCCGTAATTGCTTACGGGGGGTATATCTGAGGTGATCTTGAATAGTGGGAACAAGTTGAATAAGGTTCATGATAACGTCCAGATTATTTCTGGACTAAATTCTGCAAAGGAAGATAGCTCGGAGATTTATCTTTGGAGATTTGTGGGCAGTAGTAAGCACATCGGTCTATCCAGAATCGAAGTCGTAAGAAAACAGCGCGGTGATTTTTGTGTTGTCCCAAGTGAAGGACAAGACCGTATTGTCCAAGAACTACTGAGTAGTCAGACGCATATAGATCTCTATATTCCTTCGAAATCAACTCTTATGCGTTGCCGGATTAAGCAGACCGATGCACCTTTTCGATATTACCTCGAGATCCCTGAATTCATCGCTCAGGTTGAAAGAAGGAAAGAGCTTCGTCTCAATGTTTATGAGCAACAGGAAATTAAAGTGAGTTTCGGAAAAACGGCTTTGCTTCCAAGAGAGATCAGCCAGTTCTTTTTGAAGTCCTGTTTTGATGTAAGCACTGGCGGTATTTCATTTCTCGTTTCAAAAATAGAAGCAAAGTTATTTAATGAGTCTGATTTGATTCCAAACATGGACATTAAAACTAAAAGCTGGAGTGCGAAAATAAGTACTCAGGTGTTATCCATTCGAGAAACTGAGCCCGATGAAAGCAATGGATTTCCCTACAAGGTTTGGCGAGTCTCCTGCAAAATAACTCAAATAGACCTCGCTACGAGAAAACAACTTGAGAAATTCATATTTGAACGGATAAAAGAAGAGCTCCATGCTATAAATGTCTAGCATGAAAATTTCCGCTATTTCTGACGTTCATGTGAAGACCCCGGGAGATGAAGCAGATCATCTGCTGAATCATTTTCTGGATCATCCAGAGGTGCGCTCATCCCAACATGTACTTTTGCTGGGAGATATCTTTGATCTCATGACGGGTCAGCATGATGAATATCTCCGTGATTATGGTCATCTCTTTCGGAAGATGGATGATCTTGTCAAAATGGGAATCAAAGTTCATTTCTTTGAAGGAAATCACGACGTCAATCTACAAAAACTTTTCCTCAAGATTTGGCCCAATGAAGAGGTGACTTCTCAGCTTTCACCAGAGATTCAGGAGTGGGATGGAAAAACGTATTATTTTTCTCACGGCGACGAACACGAGATTCATAATCAGTCTTATCAGCGATATAAAAAATTCATTAACTCCCGCCCTCTTCACTTTGTTGCCAACTATCTCATGCCTTACTCTGTCTTGAAATTCGTAGGCGAAAGAGCATCCTTGCGTTCGAGGAAAAAAGGCTCAAAAACTTTCAATTACGAGTCGGTTCGAGAGAAATTTCGGGAGGGAGTTTCTCAAGTGACTGGTGGGAAGTACAATTTCGTTCTCGGCGGGCATAGCCACGTAAAGGACGAGTTTGTCATGGAAGGCGGAAAGGCTATTTACCTCAACAACGGATACGCACTTCGCACGAAAACGTTCATCCTCATCAATCAGCATCAACATAGTTTTGTTCCTCTAGGATAATTGCGCCATTGCTTTCACTTCTTTCATGATCAACTTTCCTACAAGTTCTCTGACGGAAGATTCTGTCCGTGTCTCTGATTTTTCGGATTGAGTATCTTTTTGCACCATGATCAAAAGTTCCGAGTATTGAGCGATTTGCGGGAGATGGGTGATTGCAATCACCTGACCATTACGACCGACTTCTGCTAAAGCTTTCCCGATACAATTTGCCGTTTCACCGCCGATACCCGTGTCGATCTCATCAAAGAGAAAGATACTGATCGAATCATAACTAGAGAGAATCTGACGCACACTCAGGAGAATTCTTGAAAGCTCTCCCCCTGAAGCGATATCTTTAATTCGAAAGAACCCTTCTCCCGCATTGGTTTCGGCCATGAAGTGGGCCGTGCTCATTCCCGCCTCATGAAATTCCTCTGTTTTTTCGAGACCTATTTTTATCGTTGCCCCATTCATCTTGAGAAGACGAACTCGCTCAGTGAGTTCCTGGGAGAGTTTTCTTGCCGATTTCACTCTTTTCTCATGGAGTTTACCCCCTTGGTCACGGAGTTCTTTCTCGAAATGTGAAAGTTTAGATTCGCTTTGGCCGAGATTGATCTCTAGCTCTTCGAGATAATTCTTCTCTTTTAGGAATTCAACTTGCGAGTGGAGGACTGATTCCACGGTTCCGCCAAATTTCTTTTTTAATTTCTGATAGGTGTCGAGACGGTCAATCACCCCCTCGAGTTCTTCAGGGTCGAGATCTTGGTTCAGACACTTATCGAGCCCATCCTGGAGAAGTGAAAGCTTGTCTTGGAATTCCATCATGGATTCAACTTGGGAACCACAGATTTCGGGATTTTTATTCACTAGTGAATTTAACTGCTGAGTGAGCCCAAAAAGTCCAGATCCCCCTTCGGATCCTTCGAAAAGATCTCGAACCTGAAATGATAGGCGCTGAATCTTTTCGAGGTTCACCAAAGTATTCTTCTTCTCCAAAAGAATAATTTCATCCTGGGAGGATGGATTAAGTTTTTCTATTTCTTGAAGTTGATAATTTAAGTAGTCGAGCCTTTGTTCTCTTTCTTTTCTTGAGGCTTCAAGACTTTCCTGAGCTTTCTTTGCGTTTTTATATTCGCGCAAATAATTCTGATACGCGTCCACTTCAGGTTTGAGCTTTGCAAAGTGATCAAGAAGATAGAGTTGGTAGCCACCCGAAAGAAGTTTTTGATTTTCAAACTGCCCGACGAGATCAATATATTTTTTGGCAAAGCCAGATAAAAAATTAAGTGTACACGACAGATGGTTGACATAAGTT
>CANETG010000130.1 GCA_947440875.1 Bacteriovoracaceae bacterium | reverse complement strand
GGCTTTTGGGATTCAGAATTATCAATGGGGCCCGGCCGAGATGCTCTCGCCCACGAACCCTATTTTCCGTTTTCAATTCGAACAACGCTCTCTTTTTTTCCAGCAGCGCGGAAGAAATCTCATCCGCTGGAACTGGCAAGTCACCCCGGTGTGGAACATGGTGACGATGGTTGAAGTTTCGAAAAATGGGTCCCAGCTTCCAAAAGAAGATCAAAAGTTTAGTCCCAATGGTCTGATCAAGCTTGAGCGCGCACTTTCAAAGTCGAGCGACTATATTGGGGTGGTCGCAGGAAAAACTCCCTACCAAGAAAACTTCGTCGGTGAATATTTTGCTATGAATTTTACGGATGAGTTTTCCGTTTACTTCGATGCCCGTCATCAGCAGGGGTCGAAGAATTTTTATCCGCAGAATAATCCTTTCCTTGAATTTGATGAACGGGAAAAGAACGGGGGCATCAAAAGCCTTGCCAATTTTGGTCTCCGCCATGAGGCCGTGGTTGATTTCAGGCTAGAATATATCTTCAACGGCGTGGGCCTCAATAGCTCGGACTGGGAACGTGCTAAAGACGCACTCACAACTCTGGGACCCAATACCAGTGAGAATTTTAAGCGCTTCTACCGTGGGGGGCGCGATGACCTCCAAAGGCAACATTACGGTTATGCTTCCGTGAGGATTCCGGATCTCGGGGAGAAAGATCAATACACTTTATTTTTGAGGCACTTTCATTCGATCGCAGACAGCTCATCCTCGACTCAATTTCAAATGGACCGAATTACCGCCGATGCGTTCAACCTCTACTTTGAAGCCTCGTTATTTAACGGCTCCAAGGTTTCTGAATTTGGATCACTTCTTCGGCACGAAGTCTCAGCTGGTCTTCGCTATAGCTTGTAAAAATGTTCAGTTCTTCTTCGGCCGATACATTTTGTGAAGCTTCTTTTTCCCGGTGAGATCTTCCACTCTCACCTGATCAAGAAAAGTATATCTTTCTTGTTTAAGTAACGGCATAGCTCGCTCAGCAATCGCCTTATCGTCGGCGACGGAGAGTTTCTTCTGAAGAAGCTCTCCGACAGCATTAAGAACTCCGAAATACCCAATGAGCTTCCTCGACATATTGAGCGGAAGCTTGTCGACGAAATATTTTTTAAGAAAAGGAACCCGACGAAGAGGCCAGGCGACGTTCCGGTAGATGAGAGAATCTCGCGAAGACGCCTGAACTAAACGGTAACCGAAAGCATCGTGCCAGCGAAACATACTTTGAAGGACGGCGTCTTTTTGCAGACTATCTTTTACTTTGGCCGCGTCACGCCACTCCGAAACAACAGTGAATCTCGGATCCACTTCGATGTCTGCGGGGATGAAACTCATATCGGGTCTCAGCTCAAGAAGACGAACGAAGTCGACTTTACGCTTGATGAGGCTCGACTGAAAGAGAGGAATTTTGACCTTCCCCTCTGATGCGACATCCAAAGCATGTGAAACAATTTCCGAACAGAAAAGTTGTTTATTCTCATCCAAATCAAATCCGAAATCGTAAAGAATATTTCCGGTCGTATCCGACGCTCTTTTGACTTTCTGGTAAATAAATTCTGCCGCTTTTGCCGCCAATTCTTCGTTGTCGAAACGATAAATCATCGCCCGAAAATTTTTGTCATCGATGTGATCCTGTAAAGGTCGCACAAAAGATCCCACTTCAATGTGCGCTTCAACGGTGAAGAGCTGACCAGTTGGATCGCGGTAAACAACGCTCATGTGAGAAAACTGAGTATCAAATTCACCGAGGTTTGAGATCGCTGCAGAAGTATAGGCATTCCCTCTCGTCAGGATGACATCACCTGATTTGAGCTCCGCCTTAAGATCGACCTGGGAAAACTTCGGATTCTTCCGTACGTGAATGTTTCCTGTGGAAAATGTATTGTCGGGAAACTTAACTGAGTCTTTGTAATTCCGATAATAATCATCGTGAATAATATCTTCCGTTCCACGGATTGACCAAAGTGTTCCTCGTAAAGAATCGGAGCAATCACGGGAGAGTTTTTCATGGGTATAAAAGGATTTCATTTTACTGAGGATAGTCAGTTTGAAGTCCCAAAGCTCAGCGAGAAGAGCATCGTGAGATTTTTCTTTTAATTCACTTTTATAGTCCTCGGGAACAAGTGCGTTGAGGACATGTGAAATATTTCTTGCAGGAACTTCACAATTATCAGCAGAGAGTGCATCGACGGAGCTTTTTAAAGCGTCGCGAATTCCGGCAAAAGCAAATGAAGTGGAAAGAATCCAGAGGAGGACTAAGTGGAAAAAGACTTTTCGAATCATGGATTCTCCCTTCTGGATTTCAAATCATTATACATGACAGAAAGGATCACCAAGCTAAATAATTAGGCGGGCAAGAACTTCAACCACACCCGACTTCCCGGAGTGGAACGGTAAACTTTCGCCGAAACAATCGGATAAAAAAGATCCGTCTTAACGCTGAGGATGAGGTCATAAGAAAAGGCCCTTGAGATATTGAGGTCCCAAGGGCTTTAATTTTTTATTTCTTTTTCTTCATGTCCCTCATTTTGTCATGCATCTCTTCTTTCATGGCGTGCTTTTCTTCTTTCATCTTTTTATGACACTCGATCAGTGCATCGTTGTCCTTAGCTTCATCCACACACTTTTTACTCTGCTCAACCATCATCGATTTTTCATCAAGCTCTTCAACCATCATCGCCTTGTGCTGATCAAATGGCATTTTCTTCATCTCCTCCATACTGTGCTCGTGGTAACCGCCAAACGCCGCTCCTGAAAAAACAAAGACTAATACCGTGAGAAATTTCATAGAGAACCTCCTGTTAGTGGTGAACCCATCTTCTTGAAGAAGCAGTCAGCAAGTCAAAGGACGTCGAGTTTTTTAACAGCGTCAGTATCGATAAGCGAAATACTTTTAAAGCCTTCGTTATTTACGGACTGAGGCCAGCATAAAAATTGATTATCATCAAAAATGAATCTTTCTCACTGGCGACAGTTTCGACACAAGAGAGGCTTGGAGAGCGTTCATAGAAGTTTTCAGAAAATAATTCTTCAATATTTTTAGTAAGCCGATATCCTATCAGGGTGAACCAGTTCAACATGGGTTTCAAAGCTGTTCTTCCGATCATCTCAGGGATCATTCCCTTCGGTGCGGTCATGGGCTCCGCCTTCGCGGAAGCTCAGTTATCAATTTGGCAGGCGATTTTGATGAACACTGTGGTTTACGCTGGTGCCGCACAGCTTGCGACCGTTGACCTCATGTCTCAGAATGCGGCCGTTCTGGTGGTTCTGGCGACAGGTCTCATTATTAATCTTCGTTTCCTTCTCTACAGCGTTGCTATGTCTCCCCTTACCCATGATTCGAGTGCGCTCATTAAATTTCTCTGTGCCTTCACACTCACGGATCAAAGTTACGCGACGATGATGGCGAATCAGAGTAAATTCCAATCCAATTCAGAAGCGGTTCAATTTTATCTCGGGACGGCTTTTTGTATGGCCCTCACTTGGCACGCGTCAGTTTACGCGGGTTTTATTTTCGGAAACTTTGCCCCGGTCTCTTGGTCACTCGATTTCGCTGTCCCCCTAAGTTTCGTGGCACTCCTGGTTCCGAGTCTTAAAAATAAAAAATACATCGCAGTCGCTATTGTGAGTTCCATTCTCTCGCTTATCCTTTATGGATTGCCACTTAAAACGGGATTAATCGCAACAGCACTTCTCTCAATGAGCTTCGCTTTTGCCCTCATTCGGAGGAAAAATGATTCATGATCGTTACTTTTTTCTGAATGTCATCCTTCTAGCCATCGGTACACTTGCGATTCGTGGATCCTTCATTGCGTTTTCCGGTAAGATCAAGAATTCTGAGAAGCTTCGTGAGTTATTTAGTTACATCCCGGCCGCGATTCTTCCCGCGTTTATTTTCCCAGCGACATTTTTTCACCGAGGAATAGTGGAAAGTATTTACGGCAAAGAACGAGTGCTGATTCTTATCGCTTCAGGAATAGTTTTTTTCTTTGTGAGAAGCACTCTGCTGATCATTTCTTTGGGGCTCGTTCTTCTTTACGTCGCGACGACGATTTCAACTATTTGACTCGGATCGTTCTCAAAGGACTTATGCCCCATCACGACCTTTTCTGCCACGGTAATAAAGAGATCAATCAGTCCCTCGTCGGCATTTAACTAAGACTTTCTCTTTTTCCGCAATCTCATAATTCTAAGCCGACAAATTGCTCTTCTTGGATTCCTAAGGAGCACACAATGAAATTTTTCTGACCATCATCATTCTCACTTTAAGTGCGTCAGCGTTCTGTAGGGCCGACAGCCAATACTACGTCGGTGCGGGGATGAACCTGGATACTTTCAATGACGATCTCCCCAATCAATACGAGCTCGATGGTGATTTCCGATTCGGTCCTACCGCAGGACTCAAGGCAACTTCATGTGGGATAATTTTGGATTCCGCACAGGAGCCTTCGCTGAATGGAAAAAGATTAGTCTCATCAATAAATCGGCACCGGCCGGACAAGATGAAATTGAACTCACCGCTTATTATTTGGCAGTCCCGTTAAATATTCAATTCAATCCGATGAAAGAGTTATCAGTTTTCGGTGGTCTTAATCCCAGACTCCTCTTGGCAAAGAGGTGCGAGCAATGCGGGAGCTATGATAATAGCGTGGATTATCTAGTGAACTATTACAACCTCGGTGCCGCCTACGAATTCACCAACGATTTCTCCGGGGAAGTTTCTTTCCAACAAGCGATGGGAGAAAACTTTGACGACCTTGGCATCAACACCGCTCAGGCAATGCTTTATTGGAAGCTTTAGGACAACGGACTTCAAGTCCATCACGGAGGAAATATGAAGTATCTCATGATCGTTCTCGCGGTTCTCTCACTTGCAACCGCGTGTAGTTCGGCCAAAGAAAAACACAACCAGCGCCAGGCAGATGCTCGTCAAGAGTACAATGAAGCAATGAAGGAATCTCAGGAAGAGTACAATGACGATGTCGTAGACGAGAAAAAAGAAGAAGCTGTGGAGATGATCGATGAAAGTGACGACGTCAAAGTGAACGACGACTCGATCGACTTAGAAGACTAATCTCAATGAAGATCAAGAGAGCACCTCCTCTTTCGATCTAAATTCTTGACTGAAGGAGGGGCTTTATCGTATTTTTTTTCAATTAGGTGTTCATTAAAATTCTTGGAGATCAGCCATGGCCTGGCCCGTAGATTTAGCAGCAGAGAAATTTCTCTTTCAGGAAGGCGAACTCTCGCAAAGCATGTATCTCCTTCAAGAAGGCCAGTTAATTGTCACCCGTAAAGACGGTGAGGAGCAGGTCATCCTGGGTTATATTCACAAGGGTGAACTCGTGGGTGAGCTCTCATTCATGGACCAGGCCCCTCGGAGTGCAACTGTCCGAGCAGTGACCGATTGTAAACTAGTTCAAATCCCCCAAAAGACAATCGAAGAAGTCTTAAAGGCCCAGCCGCCATGGTTAGAAGTCTTCATTAAAACACTCGTTGGCCGGCTACGGGAAACCAACAAGAGAGTCAAAATCTAATAGTGTTCACCTTTCCCCGTTTATCATGGACAACTTCTGAATCTCCCAAACACGCCAATGGTTTGGGCACATCCCAAAAGAGAATCGAAACCTAACGTTACATTGACGGCTTTTGGTGAAATAATAAAAAAATGAATACAATCGCCAGACGCTTCAGACCTTCACTCATAACGATTATCTTTGTTTTGGGTTTCTTCAGTTCGCTTCTCTATATGCTGAATCAAAAAATTGTCCCCGACAGTATACAATTACTGGAGCGTGGCCATCTCTTCATGCACAACCAACTCATTCCCTTTGGTCCTCGCTCATCTAATACCAATTTTGTGTATGGCCCCTTTATTTCCGTTTTTGTGGGGCTATGTCTTTCCGTTTATGATCACCCCATGGCCCCTTTAGCGGCGATCCTTATGTTGCACATCGTGGGCTTTTTCTTTCTTTTGCGCATACAGTTTTTTTCATCCATTCCAAACTTTCTCCCAGTGTTCATTTTCTTGTACTGGCTCTCTCCCTGGAGATCGAGCGAGGTCTTTTTGTGGAACCCCAGCTTTCTGTTCCCGTTGATGGTGATGTATCTGTATGGAATCGATTTAGTCATCAGGAGTAAGGCCTTCCTAGGAACTCTGCTGATGGTGCTTGCGGCGGCACTGACTTTTCAAATTCATAATTCATTTATTTTTTTACTCATCTTGAGTGCCTGGATTGCTTTTCGTATGAAAATTCGGCCGCATATGGGGGCGTTGATTCTAGGATCGTGTTTCGGAATAGCAGCACTTATTCCCACGGTAATCGTGATTAATGACCATCCGGAGATTCTGCAAATGAATCAAAAATCAGCCGGTCTCTTTGGCAACCTTCTGTCTGGGGGAGAGGCCTTAAAAGGGGTTTTGTACTGGTTTCGTTATCCTTCGCTTTATTTTGGATCAACCACTTTTCAACTTCCCACGGTTCAGTGGAGCGATGCTGACCTGTGGTCAAAGAGCTGGAAAATAATCAAGTGGGTCCTCGCCATTATCAGTCTGGTCTTTGTGGCCATGGCAAATGTTAACTTTTTCAAAAAAGCGAAGGGGACATTTATATGGGAACTTGCCATGGGTGGTTTTGTGGCATTGGTTTGGGTTTCGGCAATGTCACCCGTTCCGTTTAATTTTTGGCATTTGTATTTAATTTATCCACTCACAATCATCCCTATTGCCTGGGTGGTTTCAAAGACAAAACAGAGGCCAGTCGTCTTTTTGTGCCTTGGTCTTTACTTCGTTGTCTACGCAGGGATCTCGGCTTTTCACAGCTACAAGCACGAGTATGGCAGTCTTCAATATGAAAGCTACAATCGACTGGTTAAACTCAAACACAGGGAAATTAGGGATCGATTTGCGCTATTTAGTTTGAAGATGGGTAATTCAGAACACCCATCTCAAAATGCGCAGGAGTGAATGAAAAGCCATCTTCGCTGAGTTGGACCTAGCGGCAAACGCCGAGGTCGCGAAGTTTTTCCAGCTTACCCTTGAATAGCAATTCTTTCATGCTCCGATTGTTAGGAGTATCCTCGTAGGGCTGAGACTTTCTGAAATCAGCGTTATCGGCGAAAGATTTCTCACTGACGATTCCTTCTT
>CANETG010000129.1 GCA_947440875.1 Bacteriovoracaceae bacterium | reverse complement strand
TTCCGCCCGAAATTAGTTTTGATTATGGTTTTGCGAACGCGTCCTTTCGGATGTCCTATAAAAATGGAAACCTTGAAGGCAAGTCTCAGATATCGATTGATCAGCTAAGGTCCTCTGTCCTCCAAGCGAACAGAATTCTAGCCGATTTCAACCTTGTCAAAAATAATATCGTTATCGAATCTCTTGAGGTCCTGAATGCACCCGAAAAAGCAACCCTCAAAGTCCCCGTTGTTGCTTACGATTTTAATAATAAAAAGTTTCTTCCTGAAGTGCTCAAAGTCACCATGGAGAATCTCCAATTACCTAACGTTCTTAGTTTTCTTCCAGGACTATCAGGTATTCGAGGAGCAATGACAGGTGAGATTGGTATCACCCACACCAAAGGTGACTTCTATTTCCGTCCTGTGAATGGTTTTGTCATAAGAAATTTTGGTCTGGTTTCAGGGAAAGAAAAGCTCCTTCCTATTATTATGATTAAGTCGGCAGTGATGAAAGACGCAACGGTTTCGATCCTTGGCGGTGAAGTTCACATCTCATCCAATATGACTCTTCCGAAATCTAAATTGGACGTCGACGGATTCATCACAAAAGTAGGAGCGCGCTTCTCTGTGGTGGACGCCCAAGTTGATCTCGAAGACTTAGGTGGAGTCGCCCAGCTTGGAGTCAAAGGTGTAGGAACTCTCAGTGTAGAAGTCACAGGCACACTAAAAGATACAAACATTGCGCTCAAAGGAAAAATGAGAGGATTCGAAGTCCTAGGTTACCGCACGGGCGAAACTGACACTGAGATCACTGTTGCTTTAGGCGACGACAGCGTATTAATTAATAAATTCGAAAGCAAGTTCGGATCAACTCCGATTTCAGGAACCGGCGCAATCAATTGGGATAATGGAGACATCGCCCTTGGGATTAATTCACCCACCACGAACTATCACGATCTGTCACAGATTCTCTCCCCCATATTTAGTAAACTAGATTTTCTCCCCCAGGACTTGAACTTTCTGGCAAAGCTCGATGCATCGATTTATGGAAAAATTAATTTGAACGGTCTGAAAGTAAAATCTGAAATAAAGTTTCGTGACCTCGTCGGATACGGTGAAGTAATAAACTCCGGCTCCCTTGAGCTCAAGCTGAGTGATCAAATTCTAACGTTTGCCAGTATTGATGCTGAAAAAGGCAAAGGTGAAATTCTCGGAAGCTTCAGTTATTATTTAAACCAGGACCGCTTAAAGACTTCTCTTCGTTGGGAAAACATAGCGCTCTCATCATTTAATTTTTCAAAGCTCCTTCGCCTCAATATTGATTCTCTCGTGAGTGGCTCAGTTTCGGGAGAAGGGCACGTGAAAGACTACTCGCTCAATCTTAAAACTAAATTATTTGATACAAAGTCACCGAGCCATGAGTTTGAAGATTCTGACTTAGAAGTGGTTATTCATCCTGAATTCATCAAAGGGAAGTTGAATTTTCTGGGTGATAGCTTAACGAGTTTGTTCGACGTTGCACTAGTGAAGAGTAGATCGTCTCGACTCAGCCTGAGGGTAAATTTGCCGGACACGAAACCGATCTTAGTCGCACTCCTTGGGCAACATCTCGAGAACGAGAACATAAAAGGCAAAATATTTTTTGATCTTTCCACCCATTTCTCTGGAATGTTTAAGGACATGAATTTGACCGCCCAGATGAAAGAATTTTCATTCATCCATCCAGGTTTCCGTTTCGTGTATGCTTCGAATTCTCCGGACTTCATCATCCAAAACAACGTCATCGAAAAATGGAACATGAAAGTAAAGCAGCCCGATCTAAGCTTCTCTGCCAAGGGATCAGGAGTGTTTGGCAGAGAAGTTTCTCTTGTTCAAGAACTCGAACTGAATTCGAAAATTCTTGAAATTCTTATTTCGCCAATCCTTTCCTCCGAAGGTTTTTTTCGGAATACTGTTTCCATTCAGAGTAAAGGAAATGAGTATGATGTCGCGCTCACTAGTCGAGCAGACAGACTTAACCTTTCGGTCGAAAATCTTCCATTTCCGTTGAATGATCTTCGCTACGACGTCGAACTCTCCGATAAGCGATTCATCATTCGAGAGCTCAGAACGGCGATGGATAATGGTTATGCTCTTTTCCGAGGAGACGTATTCTTTGATGGGGACGAGCCTGACGTAAACGTTAAGTATAATATTGAACGCGCAGAAATTCCCATCCTCGGAAAATCCGTTGTGAACATTACGGGGGAAGGAATTATTCTCGGAAATAAGCGACCCTACGATATTGCTGGTGAGATCCAGGTGAATAAAGCACTCATCGTCAACGAACTGAGTGAGTTCTCAGCAAAAACGGCTGGACTCGGAGACGTTCGTTACCTTCCTAAAAATCAAGAGTCTTTCGTCGGTAAGCTCTTACGGCTCAATTTGAATGTGAAGGCAGACAATAACATCCGCATCACGAACTCTTTGATGGATTTCTCTTTCCGTGGGGAGACTAGAATATTTGGAAGTCCCGTTCGCCCGCGTGGAGAGGGCCGCCTCTATTCTCCGGTGAATTCGTCACGAGTATTCTTTAAAAACAGTGAGTATACAATCTCGGCAGCTGATATCGCCTTCAATCCTAAAAAAGATATTTCTAATCCTGATTTTGATATTGAAGCATTAACTTTTATTTCAAACTACCGTGTGAAAGTCAAGGCTTATGGAGATTTAGAGCGATTCAGTTTTGATCTCTCGAGTGATCCACCGCTGGCACGAAATTCAATCTTCTCACTGATTGCATTTGGGTATACTGAAGAACTTCAAAATTCACTTACTCAAAAAGATCAGCAAAGTCTTACCCAGATTGGTGTGGGTTCGTTTGTGTTTGACCGGTTTAAGATCAGCGATATTCTCAACAAACAATTCGGTCTCCAGGTAAATCTTGGAACAGTGTTTGAGCAGTCGGGGACTGACAGTCTACTATCTGGAAGATCTCAGGATGGTCAGAATTTGGGTGGTAGTCTTGGCCGAACCAAATCGGCTACCAAGATCGAACTTAAAAAGCGCTTGGATGAGGCGATGAGCCTTTCAGTTTCCAGTACCATGGGCGGAAGTATTGGCCAGAGACAATCGATGAACCTCACTTATAGTGTGAATAAAAATGTTCAGCTCGAAGGCATATACGAAAACAGAACTGCCGCCGAGGGTGAATTGGATATCATCAACCAATCTGCGGGTGGTGACTTGAAGTTTAGGTGGACGTTCAAATGAAGGCGTTCATCATTTTTTTATTCTTGATCGGAAACGCCACTGCAGCAGCGTTGAAAGTTTCCGAGGTGAATGTGAACTGTTCAAGTTCAGATCGCTGTACGGAACGTAAATCCAGATTCTCAAATCTCCTGGGAGATTATCGCAGCCTCGTCCATTTAAAAGATACTCTCAGAGTCATGGCGTCGGACGGTGGTTATCGTTTCTTCACCTACGATCTTTACTCCGTGAACGAAGTTTACTCTTTGAAAATAGATCTTGAGTTGAAGCCATTAATAAGCGAAGTGAACCTTGGTTTCACAGACCGAAATCTGGAAGCAGATCCTCTGCAATTGATTTCTTTTAAAGAAGGCGACGCCTTCGAGATTCAAAAGCTTGATTTGGGAATTGCTGGGATGAAGGAAAAGCTAGTCGGCCTTGGCTATCCGGATAACAAAGTTGAATACTCATTTAACGAAAAAGGCTCCGAAGTATTTATCAATGTCATTGCGACTCTTGGCGAGCCAAGAATATTCAAAACTATTTCGACGAATGCCCGCTCAGCATTTGTTGGACCTTATCTCCAGCGGAAGTTTGTCCATCTTTACAATAAGCCCTTCGATCTTAATCGGTTTAAGATCCACCTCGATGAAGCGCAGAAAGATCTCTTCAACTACGGTTACTATCTTATTAATCTTGAGTTCACTCCTACCATCAAAGATCACAGAGTCACACTCAATATCAAAGTATCCAATGAGCAGATATTTGCTTTCGACTTTAAGGGACCCATCGAAGAGACTCGGACGGGACTGATGTCAAAAGTGACTGATCTTTTCCGGAAATACAAAAGACTTCTCAGTGTCAATATCCTCAAGCAATCGCTGGAAGAGCACTACCGTAAGTTGGCCCTTCTTTCTCCCGAGATATCTATTCTTGAGGAGAAATACAAAAATAGTTATTCGGAGGATGTTCATCTCTACCGAATAAGTTTGAAAGAGGGAGATAAAACGCGTCTTGAGAAAGTAACTTTTACCGGTAGCTCATTTTATTCTAACGAAAAGTTACTTAATTTTTTTGAAAACGATGCATTTGAACTCGCATCGGTTGGATATTACGACGAAGATTATTATGATTATTTCGCGGGTGACCTTAAGTCCAAATACCTCGAGAAGGGGTTTGTTCAGATCCGAATTCAGGGCCCGTTCAAAAACTTCTCCCCAGATAAAAAGCTCGTCACAATGGATTATATTTTGACCGAGGGTCCTCGTGCCTATGTCCGATCAATAGACCTGGAAGGCTTACCCCTTCAGTATGAACCGATGATTTTAAAAGAGCTAAGAAACAAAGTGAATGATCCTTTCAATCCGATCGCTTTAACCGAAGACTTTAAGAAAGTTGCTTCTACTCTCCAGGAAAATGGATTTTATTACGCCGAAGTCACAAACTCCAATAACGAAAATGCTGTCAAATACAATCGATCGGGGACAGAAGTAGATGTGAAATTTGTTGTCAGTACTGGGCCTTTGCTCAGACTGAACCGAGTCATTATTCTTGGTAACAATAAGACCCGGAAGAAAGTGATCATGAAAAAAGTTACGCTTGAAGATGGCGATCTAATCACACCGGGTAAAACGCGTGAGATAGAATCTGCGCTCGCATCCACTGGTCTCTTCAATACAGTAGAGGTCACTCCGCTCCCTCATAATTCGAAAAAAGCTGAAACCGATATCGTGATTCGAGTTTCAGAGCGCGAGTACGGTCTGATTGAAATTGCCCCGGGCTACAGGACAGATCTTGGTATCAAACTGACTGGCACCGTCTCTTACCTCAACATCGGAGGTCGGAATATTGGTGTCACACTCAGATCCCAAATCAATCTCAGGGATAATTATCAAGCATTCGACCCACCCCGGAGGAAAGAGCAGAAATCGTTCCTTGAATATACTAATTCAGTGACTCTTAACATGGGTGACATCGCCAATTCGTTGGTTGATTACAGTTCAGGTCTAACCTTTCAGAAAAGACGCTTCTATTCTTTCGATGCCGATATCCAGAGAATTAACAATACTTTCTCCCGAGATCTTACAAAAAAACTTTCGACTTCCATTCGGCACCAGTATGAAATTATCAGCCAGTACGATGCGACCGATGAAATTAACAACGATTCGTATCAGATCGGTGGCGTGACTCCTAGCCTTACTTACGATCTTCGAAATTCTCAGATCAATCCGATGAAAGGTGCCTTCTTCAATCTCTCCTGCGAGTTCGCTAACCCGTATTTTGGATCACAAAAGAAAACGAATCTGACGGTGAACTATTACAAGTTCATTAGCCGCAATCGTTTTTACATTCCGATTCATAAATTTGGGACAGTCGCGATCTCGGTCGTTGGTGGGGTTCAGGAGAATCTGGCCAAGGACCTAGTGAGGGGTTCTGACGGAAATCCTGAGATTATTGATGGTCAGAAGCAGACTGAGGGTATTATTCCGCCTTTCAAATTATTCAGACTCACGGGGATGGATATCGTACGAGGCTTCTCGGATGAGGAAATCAATAAGCTGTCAGACCGCCGCGATATATCCGGGGTAAGAGTTCAGGATAAGGCTTATCTAGCTAATTTTAAAGTTGAACCAAGGTTCTTTGTTAGTGATAACTTTATGGCGGGAATTTTTCTTGACGCGGGTCGCGTCTATGTTGATCAAGTAGACCTGGGTGAACTTCGAAGCTCCACAGGGGTCACTTTTAAAATTCTCACCCCCGTAGGCACTCTCGATTTCGATTATGGGATAAAACTCTTGAGGAAAAAGAATGCGAATGGTACCTTAGAGGACCCCGGACGCTTCCATGTGTCAATTGGCTTCTTTTAATCCCGTTATTTTAAAAGAGGACTGAAGACTTATCGCTGGCCCTTAGCAAGCTGGCTTAGTGAGTTTTCTTGACGTAGGGCCGCATAGTCCATATAAGGGATAAAATTTTTTTCTTAACGGAAGGTTGATTATGATTACTCAAAAATCGTACACGATCACTAAAGCCGAAATGGCTAACAAGAAGTGGTTCGTTGTCGACGCTCAAGACATGGTTGTAGGACGTCTTGCATCTGAAATTGCAAAAATTCTCAGAGGCAAACACAAGCCGACATTTACGACTCACAATGATGCCGGTGACTTTGTTATCGTTATCAATGCTGAGAAAGTTAAGTTTACTGGTAACAAGTGGAACGACAAAGATTATAACTGGCACACTAACCACATCGGTGGGATCAAGAGACGTGCAGCTAAAGACATGCTCACCAAGAATCCAACTGCAATCGTTGAAGAAGCGGTTCGGGGAATGCTTGGTAAGAATACACTTGGCCGCTCTCAGTTCACGAAGATGAAAGTTTTCGTGGGTCCAACACACACGCACGAAGCACAGAAGCCTGAAGTGCTGAAGTTCAACATCTAATTTAAGGGAAGAACGATATGTCTAAAGCTAAATCTTATGATCTTCACACCATCGGCCGTCGTAAGACTTCCGTTGCTCGCGTTTATGTTTCACGCGGCTCTGGTAAAATCTCAATTAACAAACGCGACGTTGCTAATTATTTTCCAAAAGCAACTTCTCGTTACATCGTATTTCAACCTCTCAATCTAATGAAAGTGACAGAGAGCTATGATTTCCACATCAACGTCAAAGGCGGCGGTGTGACTGGTCAAGCAGGGGCAATTCGTCTCGGAATTGCACGTGCTCTTCTCAAGCTTACTCCAAACGGAAGAGGTGAATTGAAAGCAGCTGGATTCCTCACTCGTGATGCTCGTAAAGTTGAGCGTAAAAAACCAGGTAAATCTGGAGCTCGTAAGTCTTACCAGTTCTCGAAACGCTAAGATCTACTTACAAAATTGTTTCACTCATAAAGGGCTCCTTCGGGGGCCCTTTTTGTTTCAGGAAATGTTGAGGTCTTGCGCATAGACCGAGACAAATATTACTGGCATCTTAAACATCTATGGAAAAGCACGACGTGGATTTTATCCAGATCCGAGGTGCGCGTGTTCACAACCTCAAAAATGTGGACCTCGACATTCCCCTAAGAAAGCTTGTTTGTTTTGCTGGTCCTTCTGGATCCGGGAAAACTTCACTTGCGTTTCACACTCTTCTCACTGAATCAAAGCGTCGTTTCGTGAATTCTTTTCCCAACTCCATGAAGTTTTT
>CANETG010000128.1 GCA_947440875.1 Bacteriovoracaceae bacterium | reverse complement strand
CCCAGCTTCGTAGCCTGCCCAAGAAGAGAAAAAGTGCCTGCATACTTCTATGACGAAAATGGCAGGAATTTTGTGACAGGCTACTGGGAAATTAAATTAGGGGTGATGCGCTTAAAATTAATCCACATCTGGGACTTGAGGAAATCGATATCAATCCCGATCTTTTCACTCGCCCGAAGATAGATCTCATGAATATCGAGATGTTTCTGAGAATCCGTTTCAAGAAAGATTTGGGACAACGGGATCGTGGGAAGAAGATCGCGGATCTGAGAAGAATTATCAATCGAGATACCGAATGAGAAATAACTTTCTGGATGCAGGCGAAGAATGTCTTTGACGAGCTCTTCGTTTCCGCGGAAATCATGAAAAATCCAAGGGACTTTCGGCGGATTTTTTTTCATGATGTTGAGAAAATCGGCTCCACTTCTTACGTTATGAATCACCATCGGAAGATTGAAATCTTCGGCGAGCTCTCGGTGCCAGTGGAAGAGCTCCATCTGATACTCAAGAGTTTCGGGATACGTGCGATCGATGCCTGTTTCCCCAATTCCCCACAGACACTTCTCACGCGCGAGTTTCATGACATGATCTTGGAGCTTCATAATCTCGGCACGAGTGAAGTCTTCTAGCCACCACGGGTGAATTCCGGCCGTGTTGTAAGTCCCTTTCAATTTCTGAAGAGTGAGCTCTTCCATCGACAGGCACTCAACCACAACGGTGTGCTCAAAATGAGCACGCCGATGGCTGTGAATATCTAAGTAAGAAAGTTGATTCAAAAATTACCAGCACCAAACCGAATGAGAAACACGCTCAATTCTTACGTCCGGAGCAGAGATGCGTGGATAATACGTGCGGTAGATACTCCCACGTGGCCAGATGAATTCAAAGACGCTGATGGATTCGCGGCTGTTGTCTGACAGTTCGACGTAAATTTGACCAGAACAACTGACCTGCTGATCAGTTGGGTTCCAGGCATCCAAAGTCACAGTGCGACCGTTGTTCCAAACACGAGGGAAAACAGAATTGGCCATTGCAGCAAAAGAGAGAAGGAAAAGAACCAAAGTGATGAAAATCTTTTTCATGAAAAACTCCTTTTTTCCTATTTAACCTCGACTGAACTCTTCCCGTCTACTAACCTCCTCTCAATTTGAGGTGCCAATGTACATTACCCCGACAGATATCGATGAATACTGCGTTTCTCATTCGAGTTCCCCTTCTCAAATCGCTAAAGATCTTCAGGAGTATACGAAAAAGAACGTGCACGGCGCTAATATGCTGATTGGCGAAATGGAAGCTTCAGTCCTCCGCTTCCTGATCTCCCTGGGGGATGTCAGATCCGTCGTTGAATTCGGGACCTACACTGGCTATTCGGCCCTCACGATGGCAGAAGCTCTTCCCGCCGACGGCAAAGTCATCACGATCGATATTAATAAAGAGACGACGACTCTTGCGCGCACTTATTGGGATAAATCTCCCCATGGAAGAAAAATTCACCAGATTTTAAAACCGGGAATTGAGGCCATCAAAGAACTGACTGGAAAATATGATTTGGTTTTTATCGACGCCGATAAAAATAACTACTCCAATTATCTCGACTGGGCGGTCGCACACCTCTCAGATAACGGAATGATTGTGGTGGATAATACTTTGTGGTCAGGAAGAGTGTTAAATTCTGACGGCGAAAAACAAACTGAGTCGATCATCGCTCACAATATCAAAGCAAAAAATCTTGAAGGACACATCAAAACTCTCCTTCCCATTCGAGACGGAATGTTTCTTATTAAAAAGGACCGAGCCTAAACTCGGTCCCGAAAACTTAGTAAGAAGTGACGTAAGAAGTTCCTGACGTTTTGAAATTTCCGGCCGCATCGTAGGCACGCGCATAAACCGATAATTGAGAGCCATTCACCATTTTCATACTGCAAGAGTATGGTGCCGTTGTGTCGGTACACTTTAGATACCCACGGTAATAGAAATTGACTTTGCTCACACCGATATTATCTGAAGCACTTGCCGTCGTCGTGAAATAACTAAATCTTCTGATCCTAGATCCATTGGCGGGACTCGTGAGAAAAATCTCCGGTACAAATGAATCAACAACAGGAGAAGGATTCATATTCTGGCTTATGATCGTGACCGATTTTGAGTTCGAAGCACCCCGGTCATCCGTCACCGTTAGAGTGGCGGTGTAGGAACCAGCGTTGTATGTTTTTGTCACATACGCTCCACTGGCAGTAGTTCCATCACCAAAAGTCCAAACGTAGGACTGAATCGTTCCGTCAGGATCGTAAGAGGCTCCGCCGTCAAACGAAACATATAAGGGTGCAGCTCCGGAGTAGGAATTGGCAGAAAAATTGGCAATCGGAGCAGAATTCGAAGTATCAGGATCATGAACAAGACTGACGGTGGTAGTGGTTCCATCAGTTGAAATAGGAGTCGCAAGATTGGCACTCGCTTGAGAGCTATTGACTTGATCAATCAACACAAAGCTTTTCAGCATGGCTGGATTCCCGGAAGTGTTATCTCCCAGCGAGAGGTAAACTTTATTTTGAAGAGACGAAGAAATCGGAAGATCCGAAAGGTCCATCACAAATGTTCCATCAACGGGAAATCCTCCTCCCTTATTCAGGAGAGCAAAAGGGCTAAAAGTATTCGTGGCCGAAGTGGATCCCATTTCCGAATGACCAAACTTGACCGACATCTGATTTCTGAAAGCGTGGCTCACGGAAAATCTGACGAGATATTTCGCGCGATAAGGTGAACCCGGCACAGCTCGTGGCACCATGTGATACGCCACTTTTCCTTGAAATGATCCTACCCTTCCCGCCGATGGAGCTCCATAAACGGAAGAAACCGATTTCATCGCATCGTAGGACATCCAGATAAATCCAGCATTCCCCCAAGAAGTTCCCCAAGAGTTAGCAATTTTAAAAGCTCCGAGCTCTCCAGAGTCCTGAATATTATTTCCATTCACATCCACCCAAGAAGAGTCATCAAAACCAACGATGGTCATCGCGTGCCCGCCATTTTGCCCATTCATCCAATGAGTTACTTTTTGACCAGATCCTCCCCCGGATTTAATCGTCGTGTACTGCCAGGAATTAATATAAGTTCCAAAAGTAAGAACGTATCCGTTTGTGAGAATCTGTTTGACCTGCTCAAGACCTGAGAGAGTGTCGACGTTGTCAATATACTGAACGGGATTCGTTCTTCTCGGAATTCCATTCTGCCAATGATCGGGATTTAGATCCCATGAAGTGTAGTCCGAGTTTTCCGGAAGATCGTATTTGCTGATACAACCGTGCTTCTGAAGCATCATGAAGGCGTCAGAGAAATACGCCCCATTATCAACACCCGAATTTATCATGTTATAGAGAAACTTCGGTGAACATTTCACTGACTGATCATTGGTATTGTTCACATATCCCAGAGTCATCGCGAGATTATGAGACTGCTGATAGTATCCCATCGCCCAGCCCACACAATTATTGACCGTCTGTGAGCCAATGGGAGGAAACGCTGAAAGTTGAGAATTATCAACGGCAGCAGGTAAGACTCCGGCGAAAAAATCACTACCCGAAGAAACTGCACCACCCGAAAAGTCATTTAACTCTTGATCAACCACCGATTCTTTTCCATTTGCTCTGACAGAAACAACGAGCGCAGAGAGTCCACGCTTTTTTCTTTCAGCATTTGCTCGATTGAGTCCAGTGAGATTGGGTCTTACCTCTTTAATCCGTCTCATGCCGAGGTCTTTTTGCATGAAGAGGAGTTCTTTTTTTGAAACGGATTTAAGTCCCGTCTTCTGAGCAAACGCTGGAGAAACGAGAAAAGAAAACGCTAAGGCCACCGTGGCTGATTTCCGCATAGACATCACTCCTTTCTGGTGTGGTGTTGGTTATTTTTTTCTGATTATGTGGGGAAAGAATTTTTTAACGTGAGCGAAATGAACATTGGTCAGTTAAAAACCAATGGAGAGAGTCAGTTTATTCGTCGCTGACTTTGACTATGGAAAGAATATGTAAACTAACGATCGGGAAGATGTTGACCTGTTCCTGTTCTTCCCGGAGAGCTCAATTGCATGTTCGTGTTATCCACTTGATCTTGTCGCTGCTCCTCCAGAAGGCTTTGTTGTCTCTGCGCCCCTGAATCCCAATCAGAGTTTGAACTGGCACATGAGACAATAAAAAAAAGCATCATTAATTTTTTCATAAGGACCTCCAAAAAGATTGTAAGTCTCGCTGCAGAATTACGCCATTCACTGACTAGCTTGGTTCATGAATCTTGAGATCGTCTCAAGATTCACCACCGCTCCTTTTCAAAACACCGGAGAACTATTTTAATTCCCTACCCACGGAATCTATGAAGGAAACCCTTGATGAAAAAAACGGAATTAGCGGTTGTTTCTATTGCCCTCATCCTCTTCTTTTTAATTCAGCCTTTAACAGTCGCAAGAGAGAAAATGGGACGCAAGGAAGTGCGCCAAGAAGAAGTTGCCTCTGAAGAAGATATCGCTCAGATGGACGGCGAAAATTATCGGATCGTTTACCACGCCCCTGGGATCAAGGAAAATTCGGTCGCAGATATTCTCTGGCTCAAGAAAGCGGCCCGAGTCGCAATGGACGCGGGCATTCCTCATTTTAACGTGAAACAAAAATCCATCTCCAAAGAATTCAACCGCCGCATAAGTCGCCAGCTAAATGTGGTCGAGGGAGTCATTGAACTCGACAATGATCCGATGAATGCCGAGTATGACGCCCTGGAAATTCTTTCGCTCGTGCTGCCTGAATATTCTCCGTAAATTATTTCTGGTCAGGACTCTACGCTCTCCCATAGCTTAGGGGTGAAACTACGGAGGGTCCTGTGAAACTTCTACTCATACTATTGCCTTTAATGTCGTTTGCGAGCTCTGACTATTATCCCTGGGATTGGTTTTCTGATCCCGTGATCATGGCGCAGGATCTTCGGCGAAATTTTCGTGAGCTCCCACTTGAAGGAAACGTTATTTCCGGTGAAAAATTTTGGTCAGGCGATTACTGGCCTCTGAAGCGCGGGAATATCAATTACCGTTGGCACTCACCTCGACGAACGGGATTTAATCTCCGCTCACCCACGAGGGAGGAAGCCCAGCGGATGACCCAGGCCGAGCTTTCGCATCTGTCGCCTTCTGAAAAATATGATCTCTATACCGGAAGATATGACTATCCCTTAAAGCACGAGGTCGAAAGAATTTCTGCCAATCCCAGAGCAGAAACGTGGGAAGGAATTTGCCACGGCTGGGCCCCGGCGACAATGAATCACAACGAGCCCACTCCCAAGGGAGCGACAAATCCTGAGGGCATCGTTATCCCTTTTGGTTCAGCTGATATCAAAGCACTCATTTCTTGGTACTACGCTAATGGATTTATTTCTCCCACTCATCAGATGGGTCGCCGCTGTTACGGCGAAGGCAGTGAAGATGAATGTCGGGAGGATATGAACGCTGGAGCCTTTCACATTGTTCTCACAAATAAAATCGCTCTTCGAAACGAAGGCATCATTGTGGATCTGAAGCATGGTGGGGAGGTCTGGAATCACCCATTAATGAGTTATCAATCTGAGTTCATCAAATGGAGCGGGAAAAAGCGTGACTCCGCTCCTGGGACCGTGAGACGTGCAAAAATCAAAACGATGGTGAGAGTTCTAAACGGCACAGGAAACTACTGGGGGCCAATTCGCGCAACCTCTGCGCAAAAAGAATTCACTGAGAAATATGTTTATTATCTCGACCTGAACGCGTCCCATGAGATTATCGGTGGAGACTGGGATTCAGAGGATCGACCGGATTTTTTATGGGTGAAATATAGGCCGCAGGAGTTTACGGGAATTCTTTCGAGGCTTGGAGAATTGTTAAATGATGAGAAGTAATATAAGCGCCCTAGCATTTAAGTGCTAGGGCCTCTTTATGGAGGGGCCTAGAGACGTACGATCACTTCGGCGTGAGCACCGTCTTTAGTCATCTCGAAAGGAACTTCAGCTCCCGAGAAGAATGAAGATTCAGCATCGCAGTTATCACCCATGTCAGTCACTTCAATTTTTATAACTTCAGCGGTCGGAACTTTATAATCGGCCATCGAAAGAAACTGAGGACTCGCTTCACGGTTAATGAAGTAGGACTGCTTATCAGCACATTCGTTAACGACGACTTCATCATTTACAGCGACCACTGCTTTATTTGGGAATGATCGGCCCTCGAGAAGGATTTTCCAATCCGCAGAAGTCACGAGCTGATCAACCGTTGGACCACGCTGTGGGGAACCGTTTGAATCACCCCCGCAGCTAGCGAGTGTCAGGAGTAAACCGACAGAAACAGCAGCACTAAGAATTCTCATTTTCTTATTCCTTTTTAGAGATGAGTTGATGGGGATGGCCTTTTTCAGGGGCCCGCGCGCAGAAATATAATTGATTATTTTTAAAGGGGAAGTGATCTGTTGAGTTTGATCATGACAAAATCACGACAACACACAGAGTTCAGCACAGAGTGATAAGAGTGAAAATTAAAGAAGATTACGCGGGGAAACTGAAGATTGCGGGTTTTGATTCCAAATCTTTTATGAAGAGTGGGTTAAACAAAAAGACCACCCCGGGGGATGGCCTTTATTAAAATTAAGTTATTAAAGACTCACTACTGCTTCATCGACCAGTCTCTTAGTTTCAGTTCCAGCGAAGCCAGGGGCATGACTCCATCAAGTAAAACTTCGTCATGAAACGCTGAGAGTTTAAACTTCTTTCCAAGTTTCTTCTGATATCTCGCACGAAGCTCACGAATCTTGAGTGCTCCCACTTTATAAGAAAGTGCTTGCCCAGGGATCGCCATGTATCTCTCGATTTCTGCGACCGCATCTTTTTCACCAATCGGTTCACGCTCCAGAAGATACTTGATTGCGTCTTCACGAGACATTTTTTTCAGATGAATTCCCACATCCACCACCAGACGACACGCTCGGTGCATTTCATCACCTAAGGCACCCATGTAGTGGTAAGGATCGGTGTAAAGCCCAAGCTCGCTCCCGAGGGATTCCGAGTAGAGCGCCCAGCCCTCACCCATCGCCCCATACCAGGCAAAACGGCGGAATTTCGGAAGGTTCTCATTTTCTTGCTGCAAAGAGATCTGATAGTGGTGACCAGGAATCGCTTCGTGAAGAAAAAGTGATTCCGTGCCGGAGGTAATATTGAATTTTTTGGCATCAGGAATCGGGAGATAGAAAATTCCTGGACGAGATCCGTCGGGAGATCCTGGACTGTACTCAGCAGATGCAGTCGCCTCGCGGAATTTTTCGGTCTGGCGGATTTCAAACGGAGTCTTTGGTGTGCGGCCAAACATTGTCATGAGCTGTGGCTGCATTTTGGCGTGAATGCTACGGTAGAGGTTAAGGACCTCCTCCGGCGTTTGATAAGGCATGAGCTTTTTTTCTTTACGAAGATGCGAGAAGAAATCTTTG
>CANETG010000127.1 GCA_947440875.1 Bacteriovoracaceae bacterium | reverse complement strand
GACCCTCTTCAAGCGGAAGGTAAAAGTGCATTCCCCCTCTGACTTGATCGGGGTGATGAAGATAGTAAGGTCTCACCTGATGATCGAGGAAAAGCTCCATCAGCTCCGTCAGTGCTTCGGTGGAGTCATTCACACCTTTTAAGAGAACAGTTTGTGAAAGAATTTTACCTTTGGACCCAGTGAGAAGTTTCAGTGCTGATTTTGCCTGACAAGAAAATTCTTTGATGTGATTGGCATGCACCGCCAGGGTCACCGTCCGAAAATGATTCGCCCAATGATTGAGGACTCGGATGAAGTCTTCATCGATTCGTTCAGGGAGAATGACCGGATAGCGAGTGTGAAAGCGGATATCTTTAATGTGAGAAACTTTTGAAAACGCAGCAAGATAGTGATCGAGCTTACTGTTGGTTAGAGTCAGCGGGTCGCCACCCGTAAAAATAATTTCGGTGATGTCCCTGTGATCCTGTAGGTACTGAATAGTTTTTTCAAAATCCTGGCTGAAAATTTCATCCGTTGGACTGAGTTCATTTTTTCTAAAGCAGTACCGGCAATGGACGGGGCAAATACTTGTTGCTGTAAAAAGAACCCTGTTGGGATAGCGGTGAATGAGTTGAGGTGCAACATTAAATTTTTTATCACCGATGGGATCAAGGAATCCTTGATCAATGAGTTCATCCGTGTGCGGAAAGAACTCGCGCGCAAGAACTCCGTCGGGGCCCTCTTCCTTCATCCTTTTAGCGAGATCACGCGGGATGAATACGGGATAAGTTTTTTCCACGTGCGAAGGGTTTTCCCACCCAAGATATTGAGTGAGAGTCGTGAGATCTCGGAATGACTCCTGGAACTTATGGGTCCAGCTTTGGCTCTTGTCCATTCTTTTTGAGTTCCTTCAGGTATTGCCTTTTATAGATTTGCGCGCACGTAAAGATGAGGAGTCCACCCGCAGTCGAAATGCCCAGGAAGTGAAACATCAACGTTTTAAAGGGGAGAATTCCGCCTTCATAAAGGGTGTAGAGGATCCACTTAAGGAGTGCGATGTGGGCAATGAGAATGAATAGCTGCACCAATCGGTGCCCCAGATTCTCTCGGTTGATAAATTGTTTAATCATTGACGCCCTTTTTCCACAGGCTCGCTTCGAGGCGGGAATAGTTTTTTATTTTTTTGAGGAGAAAAGATTTATTCATCCCAGACAGAAGGCACTCCCCAAAAAGGACTGGCCCTTTCGGAAGAGGCATAAGTCCAATGGGTCTCACCCAGCGGATGCCTTTCATATTTTTTCCGCGGTAATCGATCTGAACGAGATTTTTATTCTGGACCATGTCTCTTAAGCCATTGAGCCTTGATGAGAAATTAAAGCATTCATTTTGATAGAAACTCGAAAGCCGAAAGACAAAACTTTTTTCGAGTGCCACCTTGTGGTTGGACCCTTTTTTATCGGCCGCAGTCGCCGCGGTCACTTTGAGGCATGCGAAGGTATCTTCGAGAGCAACGTGATGTCTCAAAGGGATATGAAAAAACTCACAGAGCGTAGAAAGTTTATAGTTCTTGGGAGGCGCAGGAAGAGGCTTGTAGATTGCTCTGACGTAGCGACACGAATCGTAAATGTCGAGCGGCGGAAATTCAATCTGATGATCGTGGCAAGACTTGATGAGGTAACCCAAATCAAAGCTCGAGTTGTGAGCGATCATGGGATGTCTGCCCACAAAATCCCAGAAAGTTTTTAATGGTTTTTTAATGGTGGGTGCGGCGATCAAATCGAAATTCGTGAGACCGTGAAACTGGATGGTAAATTCGGGAATATCAATCATCGGGTTAATCAGCTGATGGAAGGTCGAAACGGCTCCCTCCTTGGTGACTTTGACGGCAGCGATTTCAATAATTTTATCCACCAGGGGAGACAAACCCGTTGTCTCGAGATCAACGGCAACTAATCCGCCCGGGAAGAGAGAAAGAATTGAGGTAATTTCCTCAGAAGTGAGTTGCAGGGAGGCCTGACCTCTTGACATAGAGTGTCTTATAGCTTTTTTAAGCTTGTTCCGTCTAGAGAAAACCCTATGGTTTCATTGACAAGTGCAGAGCGCAAAGCCCAAGATTTCAAGACATTTACTCCTTCTTCTCACCAAAGGAATCTCTCGTGGCCAAGTCATTTGATGTGGTTGTTCTCGGCGCCGGGCCTGGCGGATACGTGGCTGCGATTCGTGCTTCTCAGCTCGGAAAAAAAGTCGCGATCGTTGAATCAGACAAACTCGGTGGGGTATGTCTTAACCGCGGCTGTATTCCTACGAAAGCACTTTTAAAATCTGCTCATTCCGTTCATGAAGTTCACGACATGAAAGCTCTCGGGATTAATGTCGACCTGAAAAGCCTTGATGCCGGAGTCGCGGTTAAGCGTGCCAATGCCATTGCAGAAAATATGTCGAAGGGTATTACCTTCCTCATGAAGAAAAATAAAATCGAAGTCTTCGCCGGCAAAGGTGTTTTCAAAACCAATAAGTCGCTCGAAGTGACGATGGCGGATGGAAAAAAAGAAGAACTCACGTTCACCAATGCGATCATCGCCACCGGTGCCACTTACCGCACATTCCCTGGACTCGTGCATGACGGGAAACTTCTTCTCGGCGCTTGGGAAGCACTCAAAGTAGAAAAACTTCCGAAGTCGGTAGGGATTGTCGGTGCTGGTGCCATTGGAATGGAGTTTGCGTATTTCTGGAATGCTTTTGGTGTTGAAGTGACTATTTTTGAAATGCAAAAAAATCTTCTTCCGATTGAAGACACAGATGTCTCAGTGGAGATTGAACGCGCGTATAAAAAACTCGGTGTGAAGATTCATACGGGTGTGGAAAAAGTGACGGCGAAAAACAATGGAAACAATGTCACGATCTCAGTGACTGAGGGCGGGAAGAATACAGATCATCAATTTGAACTGGGTCTTATCGCAGTTGGGATGACGGGCGTGATTGACGGGTTTGGGTTGGATAAGATTGGGGTGAAAACGGAGAAAGGCTTCATCTCTGTTAACCAGATGTTTGAAACAACGGTGAAGGGGATTTATGCTATCGGCGACGTTTCGGGGCCACCGTTACTTGCCCACGCAGCTTCGCACGAAGGGGTTGTTGCTGCTGAACACCTCTCAGGACTTCATCCGCACGCCATCGATAAAATGAACATTGCTGGGTGCACGTATTGTCAGCCGCAGGTGGCTTCTGTGGGTTTCACAGAGCGGGCACTGAAGGAAAAAGGGATCGAGTACAAAGTCGGAAAGGCTCCGTTCGTTGCCAACGGTAAAGCGATTGCCTCGAACGAGAATAACGGATTTATTAAAGTCCTCATGGGAAAACACGGTGAACTCCTCGGCGCCCACATCGTCGGAACACACGCAACGGAACTAATTCACGAATACGTTCTCTTCCGGACCATGGAAGGGATTGATGAAGAAATCTTCGCAACGATTCATCCCCACCCAACTCTCGGTGAGTTTTTGGGTGAGGCGGTACTCGCAGCGAAAGGCAGAGCACTTAATCTTTAATTGAGGAGAATTTTTATATGGCTAAAATTGAAATTGTCATGCCCCAGATGGGTGAATCGATTACAACAGGTACGATCACCAAGTGGCACAAAGCTGCTGGTGAATTAATTGAACTCGATGCAATCCTTCTCGAAATTTCTACCGATAAAGTGGAATCAGAAATTCCTTCGCCGATCGGCGGAAAAATTGTTCAGCTTCTCTATCCTGAGGGTGCCACGGTTGACGTTGGGAAACCGATTGCGATTATCGAAGACGATGTGAATGCGGCTGTTGACGCTGCTCCGTCGCCGAAAGTTGCCTCAGCTCCGGTGGCAGCTCCAGCGAAAGCGGAAGTTGCTCCTGCACCTGCTCCGGTAGTAGAAGAAGATGAGGGTTTCAGATTTTACACTCCACTCGTGAAAGCAATGGCAAAAGAAGCGGGAGTTGCACTTTCTGAACTTAAGAATGTGAAAGGCTCGGGTGCTGCTGGTCGCGTGAATAAAGCGGACTTAGAGGCTTATATTGCAGGGGGAAGAAAAGCTGTCGCTTCAGCACCTGCTGGGAAGGCCAGCGCTGCCGCGCCGGCATCAACTGCGGCACCAGCTGGGAAAGCAGAAACTCGTGGCTCTGATCGCGTCGAAATCGTCGCGATGGATAACATGAGAAAAGCCATTGCCAAGGGCATGGTTCTCTCGAAACAGACTTCTCCCCACGTGAATTCAATCGATGAAATCGACATGACAATTCTGGTGAAACAACGTGAAAAAATGAAAAACGATTTCAAGAAACGCGAGGGAATTAACCTCACGTATTCGCACTTCGTTCTCTACGCTCTCGTTCAGGCATTAAAGGAACACCCTTTGATCAATGCTTCGATTGAAGGCGACAACATTGTGATCAAAAAAGACATCCACCTCGGATGTGCTGTTGCGACTCCGTCAGGACTCGTGGTTCCTGTGATTAGAAACGCAGGTGACTTGAACCTTACGGGTCTTGCTCGTCAGCTCGATATCCTCGCGACGAAGGCGAAGACCAAGAAGCTCACGATGGACGATCTTTCTGGGGGGACTTATACCTTCACAAACAATGGATCTTTCGGAACTCTTATCGCCACGCCCATCATTCTTCAGCCGCAAGTGGGAATCTTTTGTACGGGTGTGATTAAAAAACGTGTCATGGTGATGGAAGATGATTCGATGGCGATTCGTTCGATGATGTACGGAACGCATACTTACGATCACCGTCTCATTGACGGAGAGCTCGGAAGTAAATTCCTTGCCTCAGTGAAACATCACCTCGAGAATATGAAAATTGATGATCTTATTTGATGAATGAAAAGGGGCCGGAAGGCCCTTTTTTTTGGTGCTCGCGTCTTCTGTCATGGCGATTCCATCTCTCGGGAGTCTCGGTGCAAGGGCAGTACCACTCTAAATTTTCTTCCGAGTCATTTGTGAGTGCTGTTCTGAGAGCATGCGCTCAGAACCATTTGTTTGGGCCTGGTAAAAGCGCTCTTTGATTCCGCTTGGAAGATAATCCTGCTCCGTCCAGTTTCCCGGAAAGCTATGAGGATACTTGTAATTCTTTTTTTCTGACGAGGTGCTTGAGAGGTGACCAGGAACGAGGATCGTGGGGTTTTCTTCCACAAACCGAAGGGCCTCATTAATTCCCGTGTAAGCAGAGTTTGATTTCGGAGAAAGGGCCATGAACACACTGGCGTGAGCAAGAGTAATCCTGGCCTCTGGCATACCGATTTTTGTCGTCACGTAATGAGCGTTGGTCGTGACTTGGAGGGCCTGTGAATTGGCGAGTCCGATGTCTTCACTGGCGAGAATCATGAGGCGCCTGGCGATGAATTCTGGATCTTCTCCACCATCGAGCATAATCGCCAGATACAAAAGGGCCGCATCGGGATCGGATCCACGTATGGATTTAATGAACGCCGATATCACATCATGGTGGCGATTGGCATTTTTGTCGTACTGTCTGGCGTGAAGAAAAAGTTCTTTCAACACTTTCTCATGATCAATCAATTCATCATTCGTGAAGGCCATGAGACGCGAGAGTTGATTAAGAGCAAAACGGGCATCACCATTAGAGAGTTTCGCCAATTCGGGGAGATATGAAATGAGCTCAGGGCGATTCAAGTCACCGAGCGCACGTCCCAGAATTTCTTCAAGCTCCGCCGGCGAAAGTTGAACGAGTTCCACGAGTGAGACTCGTGAGATGAGAGCTTTATTCAACGACGTATGCGGGTACTCCGTCGTGGCCCCGATAAAAAGAAAATCTCCATTCTCGAGATAAGGAAGAAGAGCGTCCTGCTGAGATTTATTGAAGCGGTGGATTTCGTCGATGAAGAGAATCGACTCTTTTTCGAATTCTCGTCTGTGGTCGAGCATTTCTTGAATCAGGCGCTTGAGTTCGGGAATCCCTGAAGTCACTGCTGAGAAAACATGCAATTCACGATCAATTTTTGAAGCAATAATGTGAGCGAGGGTTGTTTTCCCAGTGCCTGGGGGACCCCAAAAAATCACATGGCGTGGGTGAGAAACAATTTTCTCGAGCTGAGCGCGGATTTTTCCCTGACCACTGAAGTGTTCGAGGTCTTTGGGGCGCATTTTTGCGGCCAGGGGGAGCTCATGAGGATCGGTTTTGGCAAAGACATCTAATTGCATCCGGCTTTTTTACCAATTGCGCGGAGCAAGTGTCATTGACATAGAGGGATAGGAAAGTTAAATTTTGGTACCAATTTTCAAGCTGTTTTCAGCTTCTAGCGCCGACAAAGAAGGGGGTGTATGCACATGTCTACTATTCAAATTTCTATCGATGATCGTTTTCCAGCTGAGAAAGCGCTCAAGAAATTCAAGAGACTTTGCGATTCTTACGGAATCGTCAAGGAGTACCGTGCACGTCAAGAGTACAGAAAGCCATCTGTGAAACAGAAGGAAAAACTTGAGAACGCTGAAAAGCGCCGTCACAAAACTGATACTCGCACCCGCCGTACCTCAAAGTACTAAGCTTAAAGAGAAGGCCCCGAAAGGGGCCTTTTTTTTGACCTTTAATTTTTAAAAATAATAACGAAGAAGTGAGTTCCACCGATTGTGGATCGTATTGAGAAAAGGCGCCATGCCCTCGGGTGTCTTCTTGTTTCGTTTCGTGAGATTCATGTTGAGAAGATTGAGTGTGAAATTGAGTGAGTTCACATTCCGATTGAGGAACTCGTAATTCTGACGTTTGTTGATATTGAGCTCAATCGGGTGAACAAAATTAAAATAGAAATGCCGGAAATCTTCTTTGTACGTAAACGGAATGAACTCGACGATCGCTAAAGAGAGAAGTGTGGAGAGTTCATCGAGATCGCGCAGGAGTGGGTAGGTTTCTTTCTTCTCGATGATCTTGGCTTTGATGAAAAATGATTTGTTATCAAAAATCCCTTTCACCATTTCGAGCTTCGCCTCGAACTCACCCAGAATTCTTAGACCCGCAAGATTTCCAATGTAGGGAGAAGACGACATCCGCATCGTTACCCGCGTCTTCATTGCTTGGACCGAAAGGGCGTTTAATCTTTCCTGGATTTGACGAATATCCGGAAAACAAGCCTCATTTAAAACTCTCGGACAATGGGTTTTAAGATTTTCTTTATTCTCGTAGATACGGTTCACTTCTTCGACGAGGGGTATCAGTTCTTGAGGGTAATCAGGGAAAAGAGAGATCATCTGGTAGAAATCATTAATAATGCCCGAAAGGACAGGTTTCACATTGCTCCGGAATGCCTCTTGCGACAAGCTCCTCTGAGCTTCAACGTGGGGGGCCATCATGAGACAAATCACGAACAAAAACTTCATTTCGCTGATTATGCCACAAAGTGACTCTCTTAGTAATTCGGAGATTGTTTCCTCGTGGTAGTAAATAACATGGAAAAAAACTCAGTTTACTTGCATTCGTTTCTTCCCGTTCTCCCTAGTTGCCGTCTCGCTCAAAGTGAGATCCTCGACTGGACCATGAAAGCGCACTCTAAGGCACTTGAGCATATCGGG
>CANETG010000126.1 GCA_947440875.1 Bacteriovoracaceae bacterium | reverse complement strand
TGTTCGCGCAGGAATTAATAAAAAGATTGAACTAGCAGTCGATGACATCAACGGATTGACGAAGATAATCGCTAAGCTCAATAAAGAAATCAATATAGAAGAAGTCACAGACAGCACGGCGAACGATTTACGTGACCAACGGGATCGCGCAATCCGGACACTCGCCGACTACTTCCCGATTCACACACACGTTGATGAAGAAGGTCAATATGTGGTTAACGTCGAAGGTTTAGGCTCACTTGTTTCTGGCGGTCTTAACCAAGAACTCAAAATCGGATCATCATTGAAGCCAGGTGCAAACTCTGCTGACAAAGGTGATGTTGAAGTTTATTTTTCTGCGCGCCAGAGTATCAATATCTCAGACAACCTAAAGGGTGGCGCTCTCGGTGCCCTTTTCAAGACCAGGAACGAAGAAGTCATCCAGCTGGAAAAGCAAGTTGATGAGCTCGCGCATGGTCTCGTCCATGCGACAAACGCCATTCACAGACGTGGTTACGCCAATCATCTTGTACCAACAGATGCTCAGGGAAATCCGATTCCGAACGCTGGAGGAAGAAAGGTTACTGGAATTAATTTCTTTAAAGAACCTCTCGATACTAAGCGTGCGGCTGAGTACATTGATCTCTCAGACGAAGTGAAAGAGGATGTGAACAACATCGCCACGGCTCTTGAGGCAAACAAGCCCGGTGATAACCGTATCGCTCTTGCGATCTCTAAACTTCAGCACGAAAAAGTTTTGGCCAACGGGACAACGACGTTTGAAGAGCAGTACCTAAAGTCTGTCGGCCACATTGGTCTTCAAGCAGGTAAGGCAAAAATTAATGAAGAGCAGTCTGGTGGAATTCTCGCACAGGCGAAATCTGTGAAAGAGCGACTCGCCGGTGTTTCGCTCGATGAAGAAGCCGCCAACATGATCCGCTACCAGAATGCCTACGAAGCATCGGCGAAAATCATGAAAGCGTCTGACGAAATGTTTAAAGCAGTGCTAAACCTACTGCCATAGGAATATGAATGACCAGAGTGTCTGAAAACAGCTCCGTCAACTCGATTAACTACGCCACTGGGAAAACCAAGGGTAAGCTAGAAGATCTCCAGTTGAAGGGCTCGACGATGAAAAGAATTGCCAAGCCATCAGACGATCCCGTTGGGAACGTCGAGCTCCTTGCGATCCGCTCTCAAAACGTCGATGCTGAACAGTACATGCGTAACCTCAACTTCGCGCAGACACAACTTTCGTATACAGAAAACGTTATTGAAGACCTCACGAACATCCTCATCAAGGCTAAAGAGCTTGCGATAGGAAGCGCTTCTACTATTTATAGCCCTGAGATCCGCGAAGGTGTCTCAAAAGAGATTCACCAGCTAAGACAACAAGCCCTGGGTCTTGCGAATAAGAGAATGGGTAATCGTTATCTTTTCGCCGGACAAAAGGTTCTCACTCGTCCTTTTGATATCGAAGGAAAGTTTCAGGGCGATACAAATAAAATCAATATTGAGATTAATAAAGACGTTTTCATTCCCGTGAATACTCACGGAAAAGAACTTTTCTTTTCGAAGGGAAGTAAGCCCCTCGAGAGAAATGATATCAACTTGAAAAATGAAGAGATTGATCTCACTCCACCGCAGATGCGTTCACCGGCAACCGCCGATGAAAGTACGGAAGTCGAAATTAGTGTTTTTGATGAGCTTCGCGCCCTTGAGAACGCTATGCTGACCGACAATCCAAACATCATCCAGGGTCTCCTTGAAAAGCTTGATAACAGCATTGAGCGAGTAGTGAAGATCAGAACTGAAATCGGTGCCCTCACGAATACTGTTTCTAATGCTGAAAATAATATTGAGAAGACTAAACTTCTCAACGAGGCGCACAAGTCAAAAATTGAAGATGCAGATGTGACTGAGATCTTTGGGAACCTACAAAAAGAACAGAATGTTCTTAAGGCAACTTACCAAGCCAGCGCAAATCTCATGAACACAAGCCTCATGGACTTCCTCCGGTAGGAAATTCTTACAAATTCTTAACAAAATCTTTCAATTTCACTTGTATTCCAGACAAAATCATATTAAATCAACGCAACAGTAAAACTTTATTGAGTTAGTCATATTCTTGACACCGAAGACAAGGATCACCAATGCTCGTTCTGACACGGAAGCTAGGAGAAAGCATCGCTATCGATGACAACATAAAAATTGTCGTCGTGCAGATAAAAGGTAAACAGGTACGCTTGGGAATTAAGGCTCCGAAAGAGACTAAAATTCACCGTGAAGAGGTTTATCAGGCAATCCAAGACCAAAACACTGAGGCAGTGCAGGCCAGCATGTCGGATATCGCTCGCCTTGGCGAAGAGCTAAAGAAGAAATAAATTCCTCCTTGCAGATTTAAGCCGTTGACTGATACCATCATAGTGTTATGGTAAGAATACCTTACCATTCCATTTTGGAGGAAGCCTGTGAAAGTCAAAACCACTCGATTTGGGGAACTGGAAGTTAACCCGAATGATGTACTCACCTTTTCTGAAGGTCTTCTCGGTTTTGAAAACCTCAAAAAATATTTCGTCGTTGATCCGGGTGACAGCACACTAATCCTTTGGCTCCAAAGCACTGAAGACGATAAAGTTGCATTCCCAATTATCGAACCGAAAATATTTAAGCCAGACTACATTGCGAAACTTCTTCCTGCAGATCTTAACGGTCTTGAACTGGAAACACTTCAAACTGCAAAGCTCTACAGCATTCTGACTATCCCTGCGAACGTCACTGAGATGTCGGCGAATCTTAAAGCGCCAGTTGTCGTGAATTCAGCAAAGAAAGTCGGTAAACAAATTGTTCTTCAAGACTCAAAGCTTTCTGTAAAACACGAAATGTACCGTGAACTTAAAACGTATATCGTTAGCTTCTCATCTGATGATGCTCGTAGAACTACTTTGGAACCTGCCATCACGCTAGAAAATGGTGACATCAAGCCAGCCCCTATCAATACGACAAGAACTCTCGAAGCATAATTTCAAACTCAGATTCATCAAAAAAGCCCTCGGAAGAGGGCTTTTTTTTGTCTAAAAAATTTTTTGGAAAATTAAAGATGAACGGTGGTTTCTGAGGCTGTTCGGGAAAGATTTACGTACATCACGGCTTCTGGATGGCTCGGCTCGCGGGATAAGACGTTTTGCCACTCGGCTTGCGCTTCAATGATGTTTCCATTTCCATAATAGAGAAGTCCTAGTGCAATTCGTGCTGGCATATAGCCTGGATTCTCATTCTTCAGACGTCTCAACTCATCAAAGGCTTTCGATGTGAAACCTTTTTTGGTGTATGCTTTGGCCACTTTGATTCGAATTTCTAAATTGTCGGGATCAAGGGCAATAGCTTTATTGTACTCAAACAACGCCTCATCACAACGGCCATAAGAAACATACATTTCAGCTAGTTCGTAATGCTTGAGTGAGAATTTTTTGTTCAGATGAGGATCGGCGATACCCTGACCCTGAGAGTTTTTCACTTGATTGTTAGCTTTCTCGAAAATTGCCTTAGCTTCTTCATACTTTCCGATATCGTTGTAGATCACGGAGAGAGAAATTGCAGCATCGGTATGATTCGGATCGAGTTCAAGGACACGCTGAAATCCCTTGATCGCTTTGCCTAACTCGCCTCTTACGTGGAATACATTCGCGAGATAAAAATAGGCTTCAGATGCGTTAGGATTTTGATCAATAATTTCGTTTAAAAAAAGACTGGCTGTCTTGAGGTCATTTTTCTGAAAAGCTTCTTTGGCTTTTTTCAACAGGTCGTTTAGTTTTACGTTCTCCAAAGCGGATCTCCTGAGAAAAATTTTTCAGATCTTATTGTTGCAGTTATCTACTGATAATTTTATCGCCTTCTTCTCCTCTTTATCAACCTCTTGCAAAAACTTTTCACTGTATTCCTTGCAACTATCCCACTCTTTCAGCAGACGAGTTGCCTCAACAGTTCTGACCATGGCGTGACGGCGAATTCTATTTTCTTGGTGATTCTCTAAAATATCCAGATACCAGTATCTTGCAGCTGACCATTCTTTCGTTTTGAAATAAAAGTCAGCAATGTACTGATCTTTCTGTCGAAGCATCTTCATCGCTTTCTCAACGCTCTTTTTAGCGTCCTTGGCGTAGCTAGAGTCACCATACTTCTCGATGACTTCATCATAGTATTTTAACGATTCGAGAGCAGGCTCAAGGTCGCGGTCGATGGTATCTGGAATTTGTTTATAATAAGACTCGCCAATTTTAAATACGACGTAAGGTATTTTTTCGTGCTTCGGGTGAAAATCACGGAAAAGTAGGTAAGCAGCAGCGGATTCAACATAACTCTCCTGTAAATAAAGAACGTCAGCCTGAAGAAGTTCCGCCGGAGTGGCGTAGAATGAATACGGATGCTGAGTCTTAATCTCATTGAGCTTCTCAGTCGCAAGAATAAATCGATCCGCTTCCATGAGTTCTTGGGCCTCTTTAAAAAGGACCTCGGCTTCGGTCTTACCTTCAGGTTTATCCGAAGAACAAGAAACGCACATCATTACGAGTAAGAGACTTAAAATTTTCATCATATGTTTACCGAGAGGTCCTTATAAATTTCTATAAACAGAATCTTAAAGAAAGCAATAAACGGAATGATGACAATCATTCCGACGATTCCACCGAGTTGAGATCCCACGATGATACTGACCACGACAACGATGGGGTGAAGATTTACAATTTTAGAAACTAAAAGTGGGAAAACAAGGATCATATCAATGAGATTTGCGACGGTGTAAATAATCACCATACCCCACATAGATACGGTCGGATCTTTTGAAAGAAGCGCAATTCCAAAGGCCGGAATAAAACCGATGACCGGTCCGATGTAAGGCAAAATATTCGTAATCCCCGCCACAAATCCAAGAATGAATGGGTAGGGAAAACCAATCAAGAGAAGACCTACTGTCACGAGTGTGCCGAGGATCGCTGCTTCAACAAACTTAGCAATAATGTACTCACCAAACTTGGTATTAAAGTGCGAGAAGAGAACATAGGCTTTTTCAAAAATTGGATTAGGAATCGCTTCCATTAACTTCGTGCCAAGGTTTCCACTCTCTTTGAAAAAGAAATAAAGAAACATAGGAACGAGAAGAATCCATTCAAATACTGAGGAAAGATAATCAGGAAAACGACTCACGAAATCGGATCCGAAAAATTCTAGCTTCGACATCATGAAATTGACGGGATCAAGATTGACGCGAATTCCGTATTTCTCGAAGAAATTAACTTTGAAGAGGAAGAACTTATCCTGAATGATTTTTTGGATTTCAGGCAACTGCTTTGATAAACCGCTGAGGTCGGTGTTGGCATTATAAACCGTAGCAAAAACGGGAAAGAGTAAAAATAGAGTCGCGAGTAGGAACAGAAATGAATACCAAATCCGCTGCCTTACTGTTCCTTTGGTAAGGAGAATTGTAAGGGGGTGTGCCATTATGTAAATGATATAGGCAAAACCAAAAGGAAGAGTCAGGCGTGGAAACAATATCGCAAAGACGACTGCTGCGATGATGAAGAAGATGAATAGACAAAGCTTGATTTTCTGAATTTTGCTCATCAAATCCTCTGATCCAATTCTTTCATTTTCTTTTTCAATGAAACTATTTCTCTCGTCAACTGTCCCATCCTGTTGGCCATGATCAGCGCCGTTTCCCGTAAAAACTTCGCACCGAGAACTGGGTGCACTTCGAGCATCCGCTCAAGGTCTGGTTTAAAGATTCCCAGAAGAATTGTATTTTCAGCAGAGATGACAGTGGCTGTACGGCGATTGAACTCTTCGAGTAATCCCATTTCTCCAAAGTACTGGCGTTTTTCCAGGCGAACGATGAGATCACCTGGATCATCTGAATTAAGGGTTGAGTGACTCGAGTAAATATTTACGGCACCAGAAAAAATGAAATAAAAACCGTAACCGGAATCCCCCTGCCTAAAGATCACCTCATTTGTCGTGAATTCGCGGCGGTGAAGATACTTGGTAAAGATGCGGACTTCATTGTCTGAGAATGAACTCAGCACGGAGATTTTTTTAAAAAACTCGTGGTAGCTTTCCTTCGCCAGAAAAGAGAGTGGACTAGCCTCCCAAAGATATTTGAGAAGTGGTATGTCGAGGCGATCAGAAGTTCCCTCGCCGAGTGAAATCTTTTCCATCATTTCTTTCTCAAAGCTCATTTTGACTCCAATTCTATAAGGCCTGCGTATTTAATCCAACCACGGAATCTTGAAGGATAGATTACCCGTCTCCACTCACCTGAATTTTTAGTGATGACTAAGACCCCAGCAGGCAGCTCACCACGAGAACCAAAGATTGCGGATGGGCCTTCACGGACCTCAAGTGTATTTAACGTAATGTATTTATCCCAACTCTTCACCCATATATTAAGTCCGAGAGGTATCGCAGCAAGCATAAGAGTCACTCCCAATACGCTGTACTTACGTTCTTTTTTAAGAATCATCATTCCGAAGACAAGAATCAAAAGTGAAAGGGTTGTAAAAATTCCGTTCTGTGACCACAAGCCGGACTTGATTGCGAAATCTTGGGCATCTAATGGCTTTTCGAGTGATTTGACATTGAGCTCATTTTCGATAAGTTCTAAATTCTGAGTTAAAAGTTGATCCGTAAAACCGTTGGAGCGGGCCTCGATGAAATGATATCGTGCCTCAGAAAGCGTCAAAGTTTTTGCTTTCACTGTACCCATATTAAAATGCCAAAGGCCCGGAGATATTGTCCCTTTGACTTTTTCGAGTTCTTTTAATGCTGTTGGATAATCACCTTTTGCAAAATGATCTGCAAAAGTTTCCAAGACGGCTTGGTTAATAGTATCCTCCCAATTGATCTAGGTATTATCCCTCGGCGAACGGAACTTAATCAAGAATAACACGCCATGAAAGAATCACCTTCATTAGCAAACGTTCTCCTTGGGCAAATTGAAAACAAGAAAGATCGACTTGTGCTAACAGAAAAATCACCTGTGCTGGAGTTTCTTCCTCCATTTTTAATGAAAGAATCCATTCCTTCCTCTATGCCGGAGAATCGGTTCGGGTTTTGCTCATTTCCTTCTCAGGCAAAACTCCAAGAAAAGTTTCCTGACGTGTTGATCAAAAAAGGTCACCCAAAAGAAATATACCAATTTCTCAAAGGGAGCAGCGATGTCGCCTTGAATTTCGACCAATTAGGATTTGTTTACCTCACGCGAGATGTGTCGCTCCAAAACTGCGACGAAAGAATGCGCTCATGGCTTGGCTACGCGCTGAGTCCAGAACTTTGGGGTCCCGAGGGAAAATGGAGTCGCTTCCATGAGCGACTTCTTAACATTTTCGAAAAGCATAAATTATTAGAAGGCTCTCCTCATCCAGGTTATTATCCCTTGAAAATCGATGGGCGTTCATGGGAGTCATTTCCCTTCCAAGGTGATCTGACTAAGAGTTCGTATGATCTGATACTTCCTTGGGCATTCTCGCTTTCTGAGTTAAAAAAACTTGAGTCACTGTTAAACGAGGAACGCTGATGTTTATTCTCAGATCTGTCCGTCATG
>CANETG010000125.1 GCA_947440875.1 Bacteriovoracaceae bacterium | reverse complement strand
TTTATAAACGAGGCGCTTAATGATGAGTTGCTTTCCTTCAACAGGATATCCCTCTTGAAGAAGGTACTCACGGACTTCCGGATCTTCACAGTGAAATGTTGCTTCTACTAATGAGTATTCTGTTTCGCGACGAACGACTCTTTTATCTGCTCGACCACCGAGAATTAATTGAAGCGCATCGAGGAGCAAGCTTTTTCCTGATCCCGTTTCACCGACAATTGCATTGAATCCTGGTCGAAACCTTACCGTCTGATTACGAAAGGTGGCAAAGTTCTGGATGACTAAGCTTTTTAAATAGAATGTTGCGTTCATGGTGACCCCTTAGGAACCATGATACGGATAAATTACGGAAAATCAACCCGTCCGTACAAAAGCCGTAGGCCCAATATTATCTTTTTCCAGAAACGAATTTATCTCGAATGGTCTCGAAGTAAAGACGGTCAGGATTTCTGACGAGCGAGACTTTTTTCATGCGACTAGAATTGATCACGACGACGTCCTGCTCATCAATATTTATAGCTACCTGGCCGTCTAAAGTAAGAGTCACCGAATGATGGGGAGGAAGTATGCGAAGAGTAATCGGAGACGAATCCGGAACCACGAAAGGGCGATGAATTAATGAATGGGGGCAAATCGGCGTGAGAATAATTCCTTTCACATCTGGGTGAACAATCGGGCCCCCGGCCGCCATAGAATAAGCAGTGGAGCCCATCGGCGTTGAAATGATAATCCCGTCGCCGGCAATGTTATAAACGTGCTCTTCACCCAATTCCGCACGGAGATAAATCATCCGAGCGATATCGTTTTTTCCTAAGACAGCATCATTGAAAAAGAAATCCTTAAAATGAATTTTATTTTTCCTGATGACACTTACATGGCAAAGCGGTTTTGTTCGAACTTCAAATTTTCCGTTTATGATCTGATCCAAATGATCGAAGTATTCATTCTTGTTGAATTCAGTGATGAAGCCTAGTCTTCCCAGATTAATTCCGAGAACGGGGATTTTGGAATTGATCCGTCGACACACACCAATGAGTGTTCCGTCTCCACCAAGGGATAGCATCAAATCGACTTTATTGTGAAATGAGTCCGCGTCCCAGAATTGTAAGTAATCAGTATTTTTTTGCTTAAAAAACTTTGCCACTCTAGCCTCATCCTCAATCCGAAAAATGAGCTGAACCTTTCTTCGCTCAAGCCAGTTACAAAGATTAGGGAGAATGTTGTAAAACTCTGGAGTCGAGTTGGGCTTGAGAGTGATGCCTACAATCTTTACCGGCGATTTCTTCATTCTTACTCCGTCATTAACCGCATTGCCTCGTCGAGATCTTCGAAGGGCTTGTTGAGAAGTCGGCACTGATACGAATTCGCCCGCGAAAGGACCTGGGGCGAATTGTATGCTGTCATGATAACAAATATCTTACTGATGTCCTCGGGGCTGAATTTTTTCTTAGACTCTTCAATGACGTCGAAGCCAGAAATATCCTGAAGCATGAGATCGCAGATGATTCTGTCGTATTCATTGACGAGGATCATATCAATCGCCGTTTTACCACTGGCCGAAACATCGACAGAATAGCCTCTGCGTTCAAAAAGTTTTTTGAGCGATTGTTGGATTAAGATTTCATCTTCGATGATAATTATTTTTTTCATGACACCGGCAGAGTGAGAGCGAAATGGGCACCGCTTGATTCATTATTCATGATATATTCTAAATTACCACCCATTTTTAATGCCAGGTTCCTTGAGAGGACAAGGCCTAGACCTGTCCCGGAAGCTTTTGTCGTAAAAAAGGGTTTAAATAGCTGAGCCACTTTTTCTTCTGCTATTCCAGGGCCATTATCTTTAACGTGAATGGCAATTCCTTCACCCTCTCGACTGACACAGATGGAAAGCTCTCCTGCTCTGGTGCCGGCATCTCTGAGTGCTTGCGCGGCATTCACGATGAGATTAAAAAGAATCTGAACAACAAAGATTAAAGGAACAGAAATTTCTAAGTATTCTGTGTCATCCTCAAACGATACTTTCTTTATCATCTCTCTGCCTTCGCTTTTAGCGAGGACTAAAGATTCATCAATGATTTTTTTGAGTAACACCGGCTTGGGATCATTTTGAATTTGGTAAAGATTTGAAAAATTTTCTATGATGACCTGGCAGCGAGCGACATTCTTTTCGATTTCTTTCATTAAGTCTTTATTATCGCCCGAAACCTCGAGCGTCCGGAACATTTGAGATCCGAGCATCAGACCAAACAATGGATTAGAAAGTTCATGCCTGAGAGTGTTTAGTAGCTCACCCAGGAGAGAAATTCTTTGGAAATGAAATAAATCAAAAGCGTAGTGCCGAAGTTCATCGCTGTCGTAGAGATCAAGCGAGAAAGGACCCAGTACTTTTTTTGTGAAGAAAATATCTTGTTCCTGGAGCTCTGACTTCATGAGGTCATTCTGAAAAGAAGTACCAGTAACGCTATTTTTGATCCTCAAAGGAAGTGGGAAATCCTTGAGACAAATTCTCAGCTCCGAGATTCTTTTATCTGAGAACTCTTGATCGATTAGTCTCTCGAAGTGCGGTTGCAGGAGATCAATACAAGTTTCAAAAAGTTCAATCTCTTCACGGCCGTAACTCAGAAAATCATGCCGGGACGCCACCGCAACGAGACTATATTTTCTCGAGATGACTTCCTTGGCCAGAAAGCTCCCGTTGAAGGGGAGATTGAGTTTCGGAAATGTATCTGTTGAAAAGGATTTTATTTTCGATTTTTTAACAGAATTAAAAAATGAGTTGAACTCTTTTACTTCTATGAAGCTCTGCACTTTTTCTGTCCGCCAAAGTGATCCCTGAAGTTCTGCCTTGGTTTGCCCTTTTAAGTGAAGAATGACGAGCGAGGTTTCGAAATTCTGAAGAAAAGGAACACTGAGAAGCTTTTCGGTGAGGTCTCTGAGACTATGAGACTCGAGTGAAAGACTGTTAATTTTTCGGATGATTTCATCCCAAAGATCTTTGGTGTGACGACCTGGGCTTGCTGCTGAAAAAACTCTTTTTTCAATCGATTGAGTCGTACGTACCAAAAGATCAAACGGCTCCTGGGCGTGCGACCGAGAAGGAATCTTTTTCTCAAGTCCTCTAAGCATTAGAACAATGTTTTTTCGGTAAAAAGGAAAATCACAATATTCTCCGTCGGGGTAATTCACCCAAAGTCGTTCACCTTTTTTAAGGAAAGAGTATCTTGCTTCAGAGATGGGGAGTAATTCGAAATGAGAGGAAAGGTAAAAGTCATCACCTAATTCTTCCAGGACCGCTGGGTCAAGATGAAGAGTCAGGCGCTCATGAACCGCTTCGCTTGGGGAATTAGGTCTATTTTCCACTGAGTTAAGTTATCTTTTAATTCGTACTTAATCAATTCTTCAAGTGCGACGAGATCACCTTTCTGGTGGGCCTGATTGATCCCTTTCATGACGAACAAAAGATTGATGTGTGAATCCTTAGCGCCCTCCATCCTCTTTTGGTAGCGCTTCTGAATCATCCGAGTAATAAGAGTCGTAATTTCAACGTATGTCCCAACCTGCATCGTGATGGAGCTCACCCATTGGTTGATCACAATCTGTTTTTCATCTTGGAGCGGCGGAAGCTGATTGATGTGGGCGATTGTTTGGATCAGGAATTCCTGAGAGAGTTTAACGGACTCTGCGAGGATATCGGTAGATATGGCTTCGGAGATTGTTGTCGTCCCTGACATGTATCAATCCTTGGTGATGGTAAGGATTAGTATAGCGCAATCCGTTGGTAATCCCAGAATTTAATTTGTCGCTATCGGGGCACTTATTTCTTTTTGCTAATTGCTGTCAGAAGTTCTGCGAAGGCATTGAGAGCTTGATGTTCTTCTGAATACGTGATGAGTGAGTTCTGACTTTTTTCGAGAAGAGTCTCGCCTTCGACTTGTCCTTTACGGATTTTATAAAAATCAAGAATCGGCCGCAGAAATGGATTTGAGACGGCGATTTTATCCAGCGTCTCATCGACTTCAATGAGCGTAGAAATGTTTTTTGAAATCGTCTCGGCACGAGACTCATTAGACTTCGCTTCTTTGTAAACACCGTCGACTGAAACCATGGCGTAATTATGAAGCCGTAAAAGCTTCGTGACGATTTCTAGTTGGGAATTTACGATTTCTATTTGCTCTGGCGAAGGAGTAACGATGTCGAGATTCACGTCTTGAAAAGCAAGAAGATAATTCCAAAGGACAAGGTGTGCTTGGTAAAAAGGATATGAGATTTCTTTGCCATTCAAACACTGCATGTAAGCCCCGAAAACATTTTCCATGCTAAGCCGGTAAATGTTTAGATGTTCCGCAGGCTTGCTTTCTTTTTCTTTTAAGATTATTTCTAGAATTCCCAAGAGGGACTGGGCATCAAGTTTTTTTCCACCGGTAGTGATAAGGATTGTTCCCTCTTTTTCCGGAAGAAGATTGAGTCCTTGAAAGCGAGAACCAAAATAAATCCCTCGGGCGCCACTTTCAGAGAGGATGAGCGCTTTCATCGAGGCTGGTCCTATATACAAAGATGAGCTATGATCATTTTCAGCACTCACTTCACTCTCATCCAATACTTGTATTCCCGGAAAGCGTCGAACGAGTCCAGTGAGAAATGCTTCCTGCTGGTCTTTGGGAAAAAAGTCTGAGTCGGACATCCCCACGATTATGGTTTTTGCCACAGACGGTGTCTCAGATTCGGAATTACGTTTTTTAAGGCCTAGAATTTGCCTAAAAATTTCTCGCATGTGGAAAGTGACAAATGGAGTGTTTCCCTTAAATGTCGTAAACCAAGCGCACCATGGCCCGTTAACGATGAGATCTTTCCCCTGGTAGTAAGCCCCTGCTTTTTTCCCAGCCTTCACTTCACTATGAATCTGCCAGGCAGCTTCATTCAGGGATAAATTGAAAGAAAGATCGTATTTTGTAGTGAGAATATGATTGATGTCGGTCGTAATTCCCTTGGGAAGATGAATCCCTATACCTTGCATTATTTCGAGGGACCCGGGGCTCACTAAAAGGGAGAGTTCAAAATCAGTGAGGTCGCTCGAGTTGGCCGAGAGGACTTGGAGAGTTTCATGCAGGAAATAAATGTCATCCGTTTGAATGATTAAAATCTTTTTGGCACTCATCTAGTTATCTTAAGGTCCTTTGCATATGGGGAATAGGGTGGGCAAATTTGCTCACGGCTTCTCAGAAAAAAAGTCGGACTTAGAATAGGAGTTACCAAGGAGAATCCATGAACGTTGACCGTTGCCTTCAGGAAATTGCCCTCTCGCTTATTCAGTCGAATGAACTCGCCCATGATACTTGGACCGCTGTATCAGTGACTTCAGATGGAAATACACTGTCAGGTTTCTTCTACGCCGTCACTGGTCGTGCTCATCATTTTCACGGCTACGACATAAGCACTGGCCCTTTTTCTGACTTGAAGAAAGCAATGGGTAATTGGGAAACGTGTTTAGTCCAAATCAAGGCGTCTGACTTCAAGGTTCATTGGGATTTTGACAAGGGGAATACCTACCTTTGGGATAGTAAAAATGATACGACCATGGCGGAGCGTCTTCGGCCACGTTTCCAAGGGGACGAATGTTGGGTCTCTCCACTTGGTCTCGAAGTCATTCTATCGATGCAGGAAAACTCACCTGAACTAATTGATGATATCGATGAGATCAGTCTTCACTGCATGATAACGAATGCATTCTTGCGTGCGATGAGAAATGGTTTTACTGACCGTCAGGACTTAATGTCATTTGCCATTATGTCTTTTGAGTTTGCACCAAACTTTGATTCGCATCCAGCGGTAAAAGCTGCGATGAAAAAAGTAGCAGGTATTCCAGGTGCTAAGTGGGATTCATTATACACAGCGATTCCTGAGGGAATCTGGATGGAAGTTGATACGGAAACTTTTTACGATGGAACTGCGTGGTTCAGTGAACTACCGAAAGAAAAAGAAACAGAAGTCGCATAATAAAAAAGCTCCGGAAGGAGCTTTTTTTATTTAACGTCGTTTAAGTTATAGCCTTTAATACTCTCGTGATTTACGTGAGTCTGCTCGATGTCCTTCTGAAGTTCTATTTGAAACTCCTGAAGTTTGATCATTAATTTTTCATCTAACTTTTTTATGTAGTCTATTTGGCGACTAATTTCAGAACGCCTTTCAGTGGGAACGTCATCCCAGTTTACCTGGCGTGAAATTTGATCGATCACGAGAAATAGTCTTTCTCTGTTAGACGTAAAACCATCGAGCTTATCGGCTTCCACGTCACTTTCTAGGATCTTCTCAGTAAGATCAACTGCTTTTAGAATAAACTCTTCGAGGAGGAGTATGAATTTATCCATCAAGCGCTCTTTGATCCGGTCGCCCCGTTGTTCTGCTGTGCCTTCAATGTTTTGATGGCTTCAGTCCATCCGTCGTAGAGTGTATTGAGAACACGGAGGCACCCTTCGAGATGTGACTTTTCGATCTTAATGTTCGCCTGCGTACTCGCGTACAGGATGTAGTCGTAAAGAGAAGAAAGTTCGCGGGCAACTTCTCCACCAACTTCGAGGTCGAGCGAGTTGGAGAGTTCCACCACGATGTCCTGCATTTTCCCAATATATTCGCCTTTTTTGGCGATGTTCTTTTGGTCAATTGCATCCATTGCTTTTTTACAGTTTTTAATAGCCGCCTGATAAAGCATCAGTAGGATCTGCTCCTTACTAGCTGTTTCAACCGACGTCTTTTTGTATGCACCTAAGCCGTATGACATGGAATCCTCCTCCGATTATCTCGAATTAAACTTTATCACAGCTGCATTCCGGCTGGAGCTTGGGCAAATCCTGCCAGTCCCGCGCCTTGTCCTTTGATCTTAGAAATCGTCTCTTCTAGTCGGGCAAACTTGGCCTTCAGTACTTCTTCCTTCCGAGCGATCATTCTTTCACGGGTTTGAATCTGCCGGTCGATTTGGCCGATGTTATTGGTGAGACCACTTTTCCGCGAGGCAAGAATTCCGTTCGGTGGGCTCGTGAGATTCTTCGCCGTATCATCTAAGAGATCCATGAAACCGAGAGTTTTCCCGACAACTGGATCGTACTTACCTGTCAGAGTCTGAGAGACCGCTTTGTAGTCTTTGGCCAGTGCTGATTCAAACTTCGCAGCATCAAATTTCAAAAGACCATCGCGCTGGAAACTCACGCCAAGATCACCCATGCGCATAGGACCTGAGTCCGTCTTGATGGGGGTAAAAATAGCCGTTCGAATTTTACCCTCAATCGTCGTGAGGGTTAGATCCCCTCCGAGTGTTTTTGAGGTATCAGATTTTTCATCGAGTGTATTTTGCTCTTTAATAAATTTGAGAACATTGTTTATGTTATCGACGAGACTCTGAAACTTGCCACCAATCTTGGCGACGTCTTCAGTGATCTCGATATTCATTTCTTCGCCAGGTTTAGCTTTTTTCAGGTCAATCGTTACGCCAGGAATAAGGTCCGTCACTTTATTTGAGGGAACTTCAATCTCGAATCCGTCGAGTTTAACTTTCGCATCTTGCGCTGGTTTTTCTTCGTCGAAGTAGAGATCAACCTCACCGTCCACTAGGTAGAGATAGGGAAATTCTGCATTCTGATCATCACC
>CANETG010000124.1 GCA_947440875.1 Bacteriovoracaceae bacterium | reverse complement strand
GTATTTCCGGAAAGTTTACCGCGTCTACACAGAACTTCCTGAGAGCACCCGTTCACGCATCCACTTCATGGGGCCTGTCCCAAACTCTGAACTCAGATCAGTTTACGCTGGTGCTGACTATCTCGTAAATTTATCTGTGCATAATGATGAAGACTACGGAATGAGTGTGGCGGAAGCACAGATGACAGGACTCCCGGCAATCCTCACCGATTGGGGTGGACTGGCGTCGTTTGAACATCCAGAACTTCCCGAAGCCACTCGCTTCGTAAAAGTTTCTTTCGGCATGAAATCTAAAATGGTCTCTTCCGAGGAAACTATTGCCGCCTTACGTCTGGCAATGACAGCACCACGGATGAAGGACAGAAAAAAACTTATGCAACTCGCGTGCGAAAAATTTTCCATCGAATCTGGGAGTAAGAAACTTATTTCCATCTACGCCGAAGAGGCTGTCCCCTTTGAATCATTTTCCGCAATACACAAATTAGTTGCGAAAAGAAACTCCCTGGGTCAAGGAATTTACTTAACCAAAGAATTAACCCTTTCGAAGATTTATTTAAATCTTTACTCATCCTATGTCAGAAATTCTTAAACAAGCGTACGCCAAGCCTCGGGCACTCACTCAAAGTCGCCACTATCACCTCATTAACCGTGGGGAGATACCTAAATACTACTGGGATTTATATCCCTTGGTTCAGGATTACTATCACGAGTTTAATCCCTTCTTAGTGCACTTGATTTACAAAGACGTGATCTTTCCTGAGTTCAAAGTCTTCACAGTGCGCGATGGCATGTACGCGTTCTCTGATTTTCTTCTTCGGAAGATGAAAGAGATTCCAAAATGGAATAACACATTTCTTATTCCCGAAAGTTATGCCCCGCTAATTCCTGAGCATCTTGAGACTCACTTCCTCACTTATTCCCATTCCCAAGTGAAGGCTCCCGATCTTTCCAAAGCAAAAACGGTTGTGATCTTCGGGCTCCTCAATGATTACTACTTCGGTTCCTACGAAGCTGTAGCAAAGCGCTTGGCCCCACTGAAGAATCTTCCCGCTGATGTCAGGATTGAGGTTTGTATTTCACAGAGAAGGATTCCCTTTTTGCACGAAGACAAAGAGCACATGCACTACATTCATATTCCCGAAGTGATTCGTAAGGTTCTGGGGAATCGAGAAATTCATTGGCTCCGGATGAAAGAACTCATGGATAAAACAGTTCTCCAAAACCACCACTTGGTGGACCTGATGGATAACCAATCATTCACATGTGATAGCTTCTTACATTTTTGGTTTATCTCAAGGGGCGGTACGGTGAATTCATTACCTGTCACAAAGAAAGAAGAGACACTCTTTGATATCGATCTCAGTATCGGCCAAAGACTTCATGTCAAGAAACTACCGACACATGAAAAAAAAATCGGCGAACTCATTTTCTTCTCCAGACTTAATCGAGGGAATCTTCTCGAAAGTTCGCGCTTCCATGAGGAAGTGAGAAACGCAGTCACATTCTCTTACCTCTAAATTTCAAAAAGAGAAAAATCTTAATCCGGTCCCAATTAGTTAACCGATGGGACAAGACTTTTCCCAGATAGTCCTCGAATCCTATGGGGTAATCTTTTTGCCCATTGATTGTGTTCCTTGTTTGGAGGAGGATCGGTTCGACTCTTTGATTGATGGCCCAGAGATAATGGCAAATGAGCTTTCCTTCTCTCCAGAATACGATCAGATCAAATCGTTGGAGTTCCCTATTTCCTACATCGACGGTAATTCTTTCACCGATTTTTAAAATCGGAAGCATCGAATCGGAGACGATTTGCCCTTTAAAGAAAACTAGTTTCTGGAGCTTTTCAAAATCTTCTCGCTTCAGGCCTTCCATTTATACCCCAATCGTTCGAGGAGAAATCCCAGACCATAAAAGGTCACGATGAAGTAGTGAAGGACGGCGACCATGGGAAAATGAAAAAATCGATTTCGACTGGAGGATAGACCCATGCTCACGAACGTGACGATGAAAACATAAATTCTTGCTAGCTCAAAGGCGAATTGGGCATTCACCAAGAAAAGAAAATGGAGAAGCACGAAGACTGAAGGTAACCAAAAAAAGGCCCCTTTGGATTGGTGCTGACGAATGAGCCGCGATCTCCAATACCCCGCACCGAGAGTCGGCGGCAGGAGTTCCAAAAGATTTTTCCTCCTTGAGTGACCGACTTTCATGAGTGGGTGATAGAAAATCTTCCGGTTTTCTTTTTGGAGTTTCTGAAGAAATAAATTCTCCTCAGCGCGCCGAAAGTCCTCCGGGAACTGGTGCCGAACGAGAAGATCTCTTCGGATCCAGAGATTGCAGGAAGTGAGCTTTTCTTCCGTCGCTGGGACAAGAGACTTTCCTAAAGCTTTATGCCGCGCGAAGGTCACTCCTGTACAAATGGGCGAAGAGAGCGCAATCGACACACTACTTTGAAAATAACTTGCTGGGCTCGCTGGGCCATCGGGCCCGCCCAGGACTTCAATTTTGGGATCATTGAGATGAGGAGAAACAACATCCCAATAACCTTTTTGCCAGTAAGAATCATCATCGATCAAGTGAATCCACTCACCCGTCGTTTCTAAAAAAGCTTTATTCCGCGCTTCACCTGGAGGGAGCTGAGTCGAACTCCCGGTCATTTTGACAGACCCAGGGAAGGCTTCAAGTTTTTTCACCATATCCATGGAAAGCGGGAGTCCATTGGCAAAAAGGACGAGCTCAAATGGGAGCGATAGACGAAGAGACTCCAGACATTTTGTTAGTAGTTCTTCGCGCCCATGAGTTATGATTAAAACACTAAATGAAACCACGAGGATCCTTTGGCCTTCTGTCTGGATTTTCATCATCATATCATTCTTGTCAAAGGCGCTCCAGCCTCTGTCGACGAAAAACTTCGTTCTGAGTTTCATTATTTTCTTTCTAAAGACAGTTACCCCGAACTGACCATTGAGCTAACACTCGGTGCTCTTCCTCCTACGCCGTCGCTCCCGGTAAGTAAGATTTTAGAAACCTGCCTCATCTACCGCCTGGGAAAAAGAAAGTATGTGGACTACTTTGGTGAGGCATTAACGATCGTTGATGAAGACACAAAAATCATTTCCATCACCAGCGCCTCTGAAGAGCGCCTCTATGAATTAGCGTTTCTTACGGTTCACTCGCGCGCGGGAGATCTCTTAGACCACGCGGGGTTTAGCCGTGTGCATGCCCTTGCTGTCTCTTATCAAAATCGAAATGCCGTGGTGATGCTACCTTCCAAGGGGGGGAAAAGTACCCTTCTGACTTACCTTCTGGAAAATCCGGATATTAAAATCATCGCTGATGATATGCCTTTGGTTGATCGCCGGGGCCGTATACTTCCCTTCCCAACGAAAATCAGTATGACCGAAGTGCCAAGTTCGGGAGAACTCTCAAAACTTAAGTGGAATGAATTCCTGCGAGCCCATCACCCTCCGAAGTGGACGGCGTCTCTTTCAGCTCTCCCAGGAAGGCTCGAACTCTCCCCCGAAAAAAATCCTGTTCTCCTGATCCATGGAGTTCGGCTCTCGCATGGAGAATCCCTCATTGCCCGAACTAAAAAATGGCAGATGGTGGCCCCGATTTTTGAACACATGATTTTTGGGATGGGACTTCCTCAGGTGATTGAAATCTTCTTAGAGTTTCGCCCCAGCGACATGGGGAAGATGCTGAAGCATTTCATTCTCCGAAGCTGGTGCGCGCTCTCGTTAATTTTTAAATCGGATACTTTTATTTTTTACATAGGTAATGACAAATCTTACAATGCTCAACTTCTCCTCAATCTCCTTAGCGAACACGAAAGTTAAGTTCACACTTTTCACTTTCGCTTTTGCCATAGCGTTTTTCCTCTATCTGCCAGGAATGAATGGTCATCCCATCTGGGATGACATCACCTATTGGTTCTTTGATCCCGTCATGGAAGAGAGCTTTTCTTATTCTCTTATCTGGAAGAATTTCACATGGCCCCTGAGTGTCTCCGCTCAGAAATTCCTCTACTCCGTTGGTGGAGATCATTGGAATTTCTACCACGGGATAAACTTTCTTCTCCATTCATTTAACTCGTGGCTCGTGTACACCTTTCTTCTTCAGCTGGGGCTCAAGAGAAACTTTGCCTTCTTCGGATTTCTTTTTTTCCTCGTTCAACCAGCCTCCGTTATTTCCGTCGCATGGATGATTCAGTTTAAAACACTCTTGTGTTTTTCTCTCGCCATTGGCACCCTCATTCTCTTCTTGAAAGTTCAAACGACAAAAGACATCGCTCTCCCCGCATTTCTTTTTCTTCTCTCAGTGGTTTCCAAAAGTTCATCTCTCCCCTTACCCCTGGTTCTTATTTTTCTCCTCGGGAAAGAATGGCGATCAAAAAAACTTCTCCGAGTCATTCCCTTTCTCCTCATTTCTACCTTCGGTCTTTACCGAATCTTTAATAGTGAAATAGCTCTTGAAGGGATTGCGACTGCGACCAGTATCGCAAAAAAAGGATTCGTGAAGAAAGTTGCTCCGGACCCACAACCTGTCCTTGAGAAAAAAGAGACGACGATTCAAAGTTCTGATCCTGTGGTTGTCCGCGAGCGAAGAAAAAAAATTCCCACTCCGAAAGAAGCTCCGAAAATTGCGATCGCTCAGGAAAGTTTTTCTCCTCCCCCAGACGAGCATCTCGCCAATTTTTCTGCGGATTTTGCTCCCGAAGGTGTCAAGTATGAAAGGCAGCCCGAGACCAAAAGAATCATCGAACCAACAATGAGTCTAGAAGCTCTCTCACCGGTTGTGGCCTACGGTAGGATAGTCATTAAAACTCTCTACTATTATTTTTGGCAGGCCTACTTGCCGATGGATAATGCTCCCGTCAAAGGACTGAATCCATTTCCCCCTGAGTTTCAAGATTATCTCCACATCTTATTTCTTTTCATCCTAACGATGATCACTTGGGGAACTCCTTTCTTACCAATACTTCTCTCGGCCCACGCTTTTCTTCTGCCTTACTTGGGCATTATACCTGCCCCGTACATGAATGTGACTTGGGTGAGTGATCAGCATCTCTACTTAGCTCTTCCTTTTTTCATTCTGCTTCTTCTGGGATTAGTACAGAAAATTAAGAGTAAGTGGGCGGCCCTCCCCCTCTGCTTTCTGGTCCTCTTTTTTTCCTACCAAACACGCATCGCCAGTGGATTCTATCGGAATAACTTCTCTTTCTATGAAAAATGCATCGACGCAAATGTGAACAATATTCCCCTCGTCTATAATCTCGCCATCCTTTACATTGCCGATGGAAAAGGAAGAGAAGCAGAGCAACTCTTAGAGGCCGTTCTGAGTCTGAGCGAGGATGAACCCTACATGAAACAGAATCGGTTTTATCCGTTTCTCGTTCAGCTTTACTCAAGACTCCGAGGGAATATTTAGAATGAAAGTTTCTATTTGTGGGCTCGGATACATCGGTCTTCCCTTAGCCAAATCTCTTGCGACCTTGGGCCACGAAGTTCATGGGACAACGAGGTCGAAGGAAAAACTAAAAAATTTTCCACTGAGTGAAATTTTACTTTCACCGGATTCTCCCTCCGCGAACATCACAAAATGCGACGTCCTTGTGCTCAACATCCCACCCTTTGAGCACCAGTTAGAATGGTTTAAAACCTGGGATCTCACACACGTAGAAAAAATTATTTTCATCAGTTCGACCTCAGTCCTTCACTCCAACGGGCGAAGCGGTGACGTTTTAAAAAGTGAAGAAGATTGGGTCCGGTCGTGTGGTCTTCCCTGGGTCGTTATCCGCCCCGGTGGTCTCCTCGGTCATGGAAGACACCCAGGAAAATATCTCGCCGGAAAAACGGGCCTCAAAGGGGGGCAATCGCCGGTGAATCTCATTCACGCCGATGATGTGGTTGGATTTATTTTAACCGTGATTGAAAAGAATCTCGTCTCGGAGGATTTCGATCTCGTAAGCGATGAACACCACACACGAGAGGAATTTTATTCCGATTACTGTCGAAGGATGGATCTACCGATGCCTGTCTTTAGCCCAGAAGAAGACACTGGATTTATTGTTTCGAATGAAAAGATCAAAATTCACTATCAGCTGAAATTCCCTACAATGCTCGGTAAATCTCTGTGATTTCTTTCTCTGAAACAAGTGACCCATCAATTCCTTTCTCGACTAGGAACTCAGGATTATACATTTTCGACATCGCCCGCTCTCCGCCGTCACACATGAAAGTCACCACTCGCTTGCCTTTCCCCATCCGGAGAGCAGTGCTAAATGCGCCGGCGAGATTAAGCATTGATGACATCCCCATGACCAGACCCTCTTTCTCACGGACAAACATCGCGAGCTGAGTCAGTTTTTGGTCATCGATCGTATAACAACGGTCCTGGTGAATGTGCTTATAGTTTTCTACAAGACGAGTAATCCCCACACCTTCGGTCATAGTGTACTTACCGTCGGAATCAAAATTTCCGTGATTAAAATAATTCACAATCCCTGAGCCCACCGGATCCGGAACGACGATCTGGATCTTTGGATTTTTTTCTTTCATGTATTTGGACACACCCGCAGCTGTTCCGCCAGAACCAGAGGCGACGACGACGGCGTCAATCTTTCCTTCCATCTGTTCATACATTTCAGGAGCAGAAGTGAGGTAGTGTGAAAGATAGTTATCCGGATTATCAAATTGGTTGGCCCACCAGTAATTGGGATCACTCTGCCCAATTTGCCTTCCGACTTTAAAGAAATGCCTTTCATCCGAATACGGAACAGCATCTGTTTCGACGATTTCTGCTCCGTAGAGGTTAAGCACTTTATGTTTTTCAATCGCCATCCCTTTGGGCATGACGACGATCACTTTGTGGCCCAAGGCCTGACCAACGAGTGCCAGACCAATTCCTGTATTCCCGGCAGTCCCCTCGACGATTTTCATTCCCGGTTTAAGGATTCCTTTGGCAATCGCCTCGACCACCATGTGAAGAGCGGGACGATCTTTAATCGTTCCCCCAGGATTGAGATGTTCACATTTCATGAAAATATCTGTGCCAGCGATCTGGCTTAAAGACTGGATCCGGATCATCGGAGTATTTCCGATGACCTGTAAGAGTCCTGTGCTTTTAAGCTTCGTTCGAAGATCCATTTCAATTCCTTCAAATTTGAGGTAACTTTTTATCATGATTTTATACTAGAAAAGGTCCCTAATGTCTCTAAAACTCGCCCAGTATTTCCACACAGATAGGTTCAAAACGGCCACGATTGTGATCGACATCAACGAGGTCAGGGCCTCGGTCAATGAGCTCATTTGTCTCATCTACCCACAACGGGGTTGCTTGGGGAATATGACGGAAGATGACCTAAACCGTTCCGTCATGAATCTCAAATCCCGGCTCGAAACTTATCTCTCAGCCGTGACTCCACTCAATCCTAAGCTCAAAGGATTGGAGTCCGAAGTCGCAGAAAATTTTCTCAATCAGATTCCCGAAATCGCGCGTCTTTCAGACACCGATGTGGAAGCCGCCTTCAGCGGTGATCCTGCCGCTTATTCGAAAGAAGAAATCATCATCACTTACCCAGGATTTTACGCGACGACCGTTTACCGCTTGGCCCATTGTCTCCACCAACTTCATGTGCCTCTTATTCCAAGACTCATGAG
>CANETG010000123.1 GCA_947440875.1 Bacteriovoracaceae bacterium | reverse complement strand
AGTGAAATCGACCATTAAAGACCTGAACACCACGACCATCACGGTGAAAATTGATGGGGGTTCAGAAATCATCCCAGGCTTTACTGTCATCTGGTTTAAGAAAGGCACAACGACTACAGCACCTACTTTCACCGGGACCAACGGAACTGCCGCGACACCAGACACTTCGATCGACCTCACACCTGATGGGCCAACATCTGAAAATGATCCCGCAGAAGAAACAACTCCGCAAAATCCAAACTGGGACAAACCGGGATCAGACGAAACGTCGATCGACAAATCGGCCGATGATACAGAGTTCATAGCTCCAAGACTCACCGAAAATTATCAAGTGTGCGCTCGTCTGGTGGAATTGAGTGATCATTCACGGGAAGATGAAGACTGCGCCACCGTTCAAAAGAAAACTCCGCCCGCAGCTCAAGGCTTCAATCCAGGCATGCAACCAATGGGTCCTACCCGGGGTGGATCAAGTGATGCCATTTTCCGTGGTGCCCGCTAGAAGTTAAAAAATTGTCCGTCTTTTTCAAGCACTTTTACGCGCGAAAGATTGAGAGCTTTGAGCTCCTCAATGATTTGATCCCGGTAATTGGGTTTTAGATGTGTGAGGATGATGGGAATATCTTTTGGCATTTTTGCGAGTTCATTGGCGAACGTTTGCGGAGTGTGGTGATCAGACAAATCGGCCACTTTCTGGAGGTAGTTCGGAAAACTTACTTCTGTAAAAATGGCTTTGAGGTTACGAAATTTACTCGCCACTTCCCAGATTCTTTCAGTCGCTGCAGTGTCCACCGTGAAGAGAACTGCGACCTCCCCCTTCTCAATGATGAATCCCATCGCATCCAGAGGATGCTTCACCGGCACAGGTGTCACTTCAAATCCACTGATGCGAAAAGTTCGCTCCGGTTCAATCCCATTAATTTTAATCGTAGGATGTTCGGAAGAAGGAAGCTTTGAAAAATCAGGCCAAACAATATCATTGAGTAAATGGTCGAGAATGATTTGTTTTACTGTGTGGTGGGTGTGAACCTGAAACGGAGTGGGTCTTAGACCGAAACAATTATCGCACAGGAATGCTAAATCTTTTATGTGATCCAAATGGCAGTGAGAAATAAGAATGTGCTCAATCCGACACTGGTCTTCGATCGAAAGAGAACCCGCAACTGCACCAGCGTCGAGGAGGAGAATATCGTCGATCAGAAATGAGGTAGCGGAAAAACCGCGGGCAAGACCACCGTGGCCTCCTAGAACTTGAATCTTCATCGCTTTATTTTAAGACGATCTTCATAGAACACAAAATCAGAAATTTAGTCCTTGTTTTGCCTAGTGAGCTCTGAGTAGATCTCTTTAGTGGGACGGTCAAGAATCACTGATAATAGTTTGGCGAGTAATTTAGGACTCGCTCCTTTCAAAATTATCTCTTGGGCCAAGGACGTGAGCTCTTTAGTCCCCGAAGTTTTCGCCTCACCTTTATGAAAGAGAAGGACGAACTCCCCTTTGACGGTGAGATTGTTTTTCTTCTCTTCCCAATCAATGGCCCGGAACCGAAGCACTTCTTGGAATTTTTTCGATAGCTCTCGCACGAGCGCAACCCGGACTTCCGGCAGGACCATAAGAAGATCTTCCATCGTGTCTTCGATCCGCGTTGGTGCCTCAAAAAAGATATGAGTACCGCCGCCTAAATTTTCAAAAATTTTCCGTCGTTTACCGGACTCCCTTGGGAGAAAACCATGGAATTGAAACGGTAACGGGGGAAGACCAGAGAGCTCGAGCGCCATCACGGGTGATGAAACTCCGGAGAAAGATTCAACCTCTATTCCTTTTTCATACGCGGCACAGACTAAAGGATAGGCAGGATCTGAAATGATGGGGCTCCCCGCTTCAGAGGCCACGTAGACCACACCATTCATCGCGAGTTCAATTATTTTATCAAGGTCTCGAGCTTCACTTTGATCGTGCAGGGAAAGTATTCTTTTCCCAGAAACAGAGATGCCGAGGTGATTCAAAAGGTCTTTGAATGATCGGGTATCTTCAGCGGCAAAAACTTCCCCTTTCTCTAAGGCCTCGCGAACACGCGGAGTCAGGTCGGATAAATTTCCAATTGGCGTATTCAATAGAATGATTTTTCCCACTCTCTCTCCCAATTCAGCTTCGTGATACAGTTTCATTCAGACTGATGGGCAACAATACCAAGGAGCTTCCCCCATGACAATGAAGGCCAATGTTCTTCGCGACGCCAATGGAAACATTATCGTCCACATGCAAGGGGATTTAAACTACGATCACTCGGAGCCGCTTCGCCTGGAGCTTCAGTCGATCGCCAAACTCAATCCAAATTCTAAAATCACGATTGATTTAGGCGCCATCGATTTCGTTGGTTCTTCGGGAATTTGTCACTTCGTCGAGACGGTGAAATATCTCAAAGAGGGGCGCAAAGCGAACGTGAATCTCTCAAACGTGAAGCCTGAGTTTCTGAGGATCTTTAAGCTCCTGTCGATGAACGAGGCGGATTACGTAGCAGAGCTCATGAACTTTGATACCGACGAGACGGACGCGCTCAATCGTAATTTCGGAAACCGTACGAACACTTTCGAAAATTAGAATTCCAAATTTAAAAGATTGACTGTGATAGGGGGGAGATTTCCCCCCTTCGCTTTTTGACCAAACTTTTGATTCATTTCTTCAAAACGGTTGAAAAATCCCTGACGAGTTTTTTCCTCACCCTCGCCTCCACCATCTTCAGAATTGTACTCATCCCCGTAGATATCACTCGATTCTTTATACGGAGAAGAATCATCTGTGTAAGAACCCTGACGACCCTGGGCGTGCGAGACTAAAACATAGGTACCAAAAATGATCCCTGCATAGAGACCCAGCGATGCTCCTTTGGCGACGGCACGGGTAGAAGTTCCGAAGGCCATGGAGGCCGCACCAAGTATGGCCCCACCGGCAGTCCCGTAACCCACGATAGTAAGGAATGCTTTGGCCTTCACCGGAATCTGAGCTTGCGCTTGACTCGGAGAAAGAATGGAAACGGTGATGAGTACCATGAGTGCAGAAAAAATTTTCTTCATCTCTTAAGAGTAATGAATGTTTGAGTCTTTTGCAAAAAAACAAAAACCGGAGTGAGTGAGTCGGAAATAATCTCTCAGCCTAATAAACGGATAAACTCCATAGGGCAACCAAAAATACTGCAAAGAAAGTTTCCCGCAGAAATGATTCTTCTCCTCTGTCCTCTTTGGAGGGCGTGGAATCCTGTCATCGAGCTTTTGACCTCTGCGATCTCAATTACCCACTCTTTTTTCTTCATCATGCGAACCAGATCAAGCTGTCCTAAATCCCGGCAGCGGAGGAGTTCTGGCGAGATGAGAAGCGGAATTCCTTCTGAGTGAAACTCCAGCGATTTACTTTTTTCAAGATTAAGCCCCGACAAACTCCCGCACACCCTTGAAGGTTTTCCGATGGATGGGACACGGACCGAATGAGGCAATCGCCTGGCGGTGCGCTTTGGTGGGGTAACCGAAGTGAGAATTGAATCCGTACTGTGGGTAGAGTTCATGCATTTGCCTCATGTGCTCATCGCGCTTCTCCTTGGCGATGATGGAAGCTAGACCGATGAGTAGCGATCGTGAGTCCCCTTTGATGAGAGGAATCTCGAGCCAGTCAGACTTCTCAGTACCCCAGCGAAACTTCATGTGGCCATCGATGAGAACAATGGTCGGAATTTTTTCCGAAAGTGAGAGAAACTGTGAAGCTTCTTTCATTCCGCGAAGGCTCGCGGCCAAAATATTTTCTTCATCAATCACCTGATGATCCATTTCCCAAGTGACATAAGAAACATTCACATCTCGAAGATTTAGCTCTCCCCGCTTTCGAAACGAAAGCTCCCCCGCTCCCAGTCGACTCAAAACTTTTTTTCTCTGCTCGGGAGAAAGGGCTTTGGAATCTTTAATTCCTTGGGGCCGAAGGTATCTAAGAAGTGCTCTTAGTTCATCGGCGTGATGAATTAAGAGGCGAATCGCACCTACGACAACGGGCCCACCCAGAGGCCCCCTTCCCACTTCATCAGTGGCAATAATTTCGCAGGGGAATTCAGGAATGATTTTAAGTTCAACCATACTAAAAAGTGTACCAGAGCTGAAATCCCAGGAAAACAAAAGTCGCAAGTGTACCAAATGAATCATTGAGCAGATCATCACTGCCAAGGATTTTTCCGGTCAATTGTTCAATTTTTTTTCCCTTCCTGAGAAGCCTCTATTGTCGCATCGATGAGTGGATCAATCAGGCCTTGCTGCTTTCTTGGTTTTAAGTCACCGTCTTTAAAATATTTTTTCTTTTTCTTGTCCAGGATCTTATCGAACTTTGTTTCTCCCTCTATCGGAGAACTTTGGTCACTGGGAGTTTCGAGTTTTTTCGATGCCTCCCGTGATAAGTTTTCTTTTTTCTGTTCATCGACGAACTGATCAAAATCTGTTTCTTCTTGGGCGAAGGCCAGGTTTGAAAACACCAACACCAAAGAAAGAACAAGGATCATGAGAACTCCAGGCAAAAAAAAAGGCACCCGAAGGTGCCTTTCTCGTATGACAAATTCTTAGCGAGAATAATCAATAGCTACACGAGCTGCTTTACCAGTTCTCGTCCGCAGGTAGTTGTGTTTGGCACGACGAGATTTCCCTTTCGAGATAATCGTGATGCTTTCAACTGCCGGAGAGTGGAACGGGAAAACGCGCTCTACACCAACGCCGTCAGAAATCTTACGAACGCGGAAGTGACCGTTAAGGCGACCTGGGTGTTTCATGGCAATGCATGTTCCCTGGAAGGCCTGAACACGAGTCTTCTCGCCTTCTTTGATTCTCACGCCAACTTCAATCGTATCGCCGGTTTTGAACTCAGCGAATTTGGTCGCGTTTGGATTCGAGTACTTCTTTTCTACAACATCAATCAAATTCATAAAATCCTCTCATACGAGACTTCCATTCGGCTAACTACGTGCCCAGAGGGAAGGAAAAAGTTAAGATGGCAAGGATGTCACTCTGAACAACGGAACACGTATTGTGTCCATCAGCAGTCAGTTGCTTGCATCGCTTTAATTCAAACGAGCAAACATCAGGGATCAGAGGCTCTGGGCCAGTCGATCACAATAAATTGCGACCGCTGAACGAACAGACAGATGATTATATCCGTCATCTGCTATGCCAAATAATGGCTCCAGCCGAAAATCGGCCTGCTCGGTGACCAGAGCGGTTAATCCCCATCCTGTACCAAATATTAAGAACATAGGAGTACCCGTAGTACGGAGGTTTTGCAAGAGGTCTTTTTCTCCGCCATCAAATTTCTCGAAGTTCGCTCCTGTCGCTACGACAATAGGCTTCTTCCCTTCGAGTCGGGTAATTTCTGCGATGGCATCTTCCAAGGAATCAATCACCTGCGCCATATGAAGAGCATCTTTCCGATCGGGATTATAAATAAGCCCAGAGTCAGATTCCCAAAATCCGAGAATCTTTTTCACCATTTCTTGCTGACTCTTGATTGGTGTGACGAGAAAGAATTTTTTAAATCCGAAAGTGCGAGCTGTCCGAGAGATGTCATGAATGTCCAAATTCGTGACCGAAGTGGTGATTTCTCCGCCATCTTTTGAGCGGACTGGACCGTGTATGAGACCAATATAGGTGGGGATCGGAAAGGGCATGTTTATCCTATGGAAATAAGGTTTGTCTAAGTAGCTTATACAAAGCTTATTGTCTAGGAAAATCAACGTGATTACGCTTTCCAACAGAGCGATAATTGAGTAAACATGGACAAACAAAAAACCTGTTTAAGAGAGCTTATTTTATGGAACCAAAAGCGCTGAATTTTAACTCACGGGATTTGTTTTTAATCGCGGGACCTTGTGCCATTGAATCTGAGGGCCAACTGCGTCAGGTGCTCCAGCATCCTACTCGTCCCACACTCATTCGTGGCGGAATCCACAAGATGAGAACCTCAGCAAAAGCCTTTCAAGGCATGGGCGAAGAGGGCCTAGAGATTGTCCGCAAAATCAAAAAAGAAACCCCCTTCGATTTCATCACTGAAATTACAGACGCTAGACAAATCGAAAAAATGCTCGACGTCGTTTCCGTCTTCCAAGTGGGCGCACGGAACATGTACAACTACGAACTTTTAAAAGAACTTTCTCGCTATAACCGACCAGTAATCTTAAAGCGTGCCTTTTCAGCAACCATCACTGAATGGCTCGGGAGTGCGGAGTATCTTTTTAACCTCGGCGAGAAAAATATTATTCTGTGCGAACGCGGAGTTCGTTCTTTTGATACAAAGCTGAGAAATCTTTTGGATCTCGGTTCAGTCATCTGGCTGAAGAAAAATACTCCGTTTAAAATTATTGTCGATCCGTCACACAGCATGGGGTTAACTCCTTACGTAACCGACGCTGCTCTTGCGGCAGTGGCAGCGGGTGCCGATGGTCTAATGGTGGAAGTTCACCCGGAACCAGCGTGTGCGCTTTCCGACGGACAACAAGCTTTAAACCTTCAGCAATTCGATGAACTCGTGATTAAACTTAAAAAACTCGCTCCTATTTTTGAGAAAGAACTCAGGATGTAATATGGCCCGTGCCGAATTCGTACGTATAATGTTTAACGATATCTCTCACAAGTACGATCTTCTGAACGACGTACTCTCTGTCGGGACTCACCGCTTGTGGAAAAAGTCCTTCGTTCGTTTAGCGACGAAGAACTCTCCCAAGAAAGTTTTAGATTGTGCCACTGGCACCGGTGACATCGCCTTCATACTCGAAAAGGAAGGCGCCCAAGTCACGGGGCTGGATTTTTCTGAAAAGATGATCGATTTTGCCAAAGTCCGTGGTGGAGAGAGAAACTCGCAGGTGAATTTCATCGTCGGGGATATTCAAAAGCTTCCTTTCCAAGACAAAGAATTTGATACGGTGACCGTTTCTTTTGGCATTCGCAATGTCGAAAGCCTTGAGCTGGGACTTAAAGAATTGGGCCGAGTCGCAAAATCCATTCACATCCTGGAATTCGGACAGCCCAAGAACTCTCTCTATAAAAAATCCTACTTCACACTTCTCAGGGCCTACGTTCCGATTTTCGGACTCATCTCTAAACGCGGGGATGCTTACGAATACCTCATCGCGAGTTCGGAGCAGTTTCCCTCAGACGAAAAGTTTATTGCGATCATGAGAGCGAATACGAAATTTAAGAACTACCGTTCAATTCCGGTCTTCGGCGGCATCGCTTACATGTACTCTGCTTGGAGCGACGAATGATCTCCCCTTTGTTTAATGCAAAAGATTGGAATGAAGTTTCTGAGTTCAAATTCACAGATATCACTTTTCATAAAGCGGTTGATACAGGAGCGGTTCGTATCGCATTCAATCGCCCCGATCTTCGGAATGCTTTTCGTCCTCAGACAGTGGATGAATTACTTACGGCGCTGGAATGGTCCCATCGGCAAAACGATGTGGGTGTTATTCTCTTGACCGGTAATGGTCCATCGTCAAAAGATGGCGGTTGGGCATTCTGCTCTGGCGGCGATCAAAATGTCCGCGGAAAAGCAGGATACGAGTACAGACAGAATGATCCGGGCATGCCGACTGCGCATGGGCGTCTCCATATTCTTGAAGTTCAGCGCATGATTCGGTTCATGCCAAAAGTGGTAATTGCTCTTGT
>CANETG010000122.1 GCA_947440875.1 Bacteriovoracaceae bacterium | reverse complement strand
CCGACGAAGATCTTTTCATCCGGAACCAAGTGATAGGTTCTGGTCATGTGATGAGTGGGTTTATTCACCATCTCAGTCATCCATCTCACAAGAATATTGACTGGAAGAAAGGGAAGAGTTGCTCCGGGATGATATGGAACGGGGAGAACGTTGAGGGGAATCCGTTTCGTATACTTTGAGAGTTCATGGAAAAAGCGAAAGAAATAATAGGGCCCATCGATCTTGTCCATTTCTCCGGTGACTGAATCACCGATGATAATTCCTGGTCGATAGATTCTTAGTGCCACGGTAGGAAGGCGGGTGTTCCTTACGAGAAGCTCGGCCTGCATTTTAGTCTGCGAATAATAATCTCGAAACGGAATCCCCGGGTCGAGGTCCTCTTCCATGAAATCGCCATCGTAAATTCCAGAAACGGTATAGGTACTTACGTAATGAAAGATATGAAGTTTTTTCATCCGCTGAAGGAGATAGAGGAGGTTTTGTGTTCCGACGACGTTTGAGACGTAAGCTTCGGTATGAGACACCGACAGATCGTAGAGGCCCGCGAGGTGAATGACGGCCTCGATGCTATTCATGATGGTGTCTGCACCGGAGACTTCATCGAGGACATCATTGTTAGTAAGATCCCCCGGAATGAAATGAACATTGGCTTCACCTTTAAAAATATCCTTGGCTTTTTCTAGGCTTTGCTTTCTCACTAGGCAGTAGACTTCGTTTCCTGATCTTGCCAGTTCTTTGGTGAGCCTCTTTCCGATGAATCCGGTTGAACCGGTGACAAGTATTTTCATGTGAGTAAGGGAATCTCATCCAGGGAGTAGCCTTTCCCCACAATTTCATCCACGGGTGAGTAAACCTCGAGGCCTTGAGACCTGACTTTAATATTTAAAAGCAATGTTTTTTCCCAGTTTTCACCGTCGCCGAAAAACGAAAGAGACTCATCGTTCAGGGATTTAATTTGGAGAGCATCGGTTTCAAAGCTCACGATTTTTTTATCGTCGTGCGGGTACCCACCGGTGAGAAAAACTAACGCCGTTTTGAGAAATTCAAAACGATTCGTATGCGTAAAGATGGTGACGTTGAATTTCCCATCCGTATTTGAGGTCTCTGGAGCGACGTACATGGAACCAGCAAGTTTTGGCTGATTATTAATGAGAATAAGTGGAGAGAAAACTCTCTGATGGGAGTGAGGGAAATCCTGAGACTCCAGGCTGACTTCATGGAGCTTAAATTTTGACGTCAGAATTTTTTTTGCAAACACCGCATGGTAAGCGTGTTTTCCGCTAAACTTCATGAAGGATTGAAATAGTTCGTACTCATTTCGGTAATTGTTTACCATTGTCGCGACTTCCCCAGCAATCCCCACGCCTCCGTTGCTCATGAGATATTTACCGTTCACATCGATAAGATCGACTTTTTTGGTGCTTTGTGCGTGAAAGATATGGGCGAGTTTTTTGAGAGCGCTGTTTGTTCCGAGTTCATCAGCGAAATCATTCGCGGTTCCCCCAGGCAGAACCATGAGCTTCGTCTGGCCTCCCACGAGGTGCTGCGCGATTGTGTGACAGGTTCCATCGCCACCGATAGAAAAGATCACTTCTACTTTATTGTCCCGGTCTCTTTTGACCATCTCCACCATTTCTTCCATCGAACTTGGGGTGTTCATTTGGAGTTCATGACGAAAGAAATACTTTTTCAACTCCACGGTTGAGAAAGTATGCTTCGACGCCGAAGCCCTCGGATTGAGGTATATTGAAATTTTGCACATGGGAGAGGTCCTTTCGGGGAATTCTAGTCCTCTTCGGTGCTTTATGAGTAAAAAAGAGTGATCCTTCATGGTCTGTCAAAAAATTAGACGGTAGTTTTTACCCAGATGGTAAGATTGTGGTGTCCGAAACAGGGATGGAGTCTAGACTCTCGACCTTATGAAAAAACTAATCCCATTTCTCATGCTTTTTACTCAATCTGCCTTTTCGGAGGTGCCAGTCAACTTCTCCGACGAAATTACTCCTAGAACGCTGAGTAGGCTTGAGAGTAATATCAGAAAAGCAGCAGGGAAAATGAAAGCTGGTGATGAAAGAAGGATCGTCATCGATCTCTCATCGGGGGGGGGCAATCTTTACGCGGCCCTTTCGTTTGTGAGGCGAATTAACCAAATCTCAGGCGGAAGTAATGTCGTCATAGATACGAGAGTTCGTTCTAGTTGCGAATCTTCTTGCACAATTCTTTTCACGGCCGGCAACCAGAGAAGAGCAGGGAGGGGGGCGACCTTCGGGTTTCATTCTCCGGCCATTGGATCTAGAGTCCCAAGAGGGATGAACCGCGAGATGATCATCGAAGAGGCCCGGAGAGTTTGGCTCGAAGCAATCGGTGCGGTGGATCCTGGACTTTCATTCACATTAGAAAGAAGAAGAATGCTTTTGAGAGATGAGATGACCTTTCTGTCTCGCTCCTCGCTGACTGGTGGATACGTTACCGATTTCGAGTAATCCCGAGCAAAGCACTTTTTTACCCCCTGAGAATTGCAAAAAATCATCTCCCTCATGACAATAGAGTGACATGGAAACAACAATTCAAGACATCAAGACCTTCGACGGTCTGAAACTCAAGTCCACAATCTTAAATCGCCACGCTGATGCATGGGTGATCGTCACTCATGGAGTGGGTGAACACCGAGGTCGACATAAGTATTGGCTAAGCGAGGAATTTAAAAGCTTAAATATTATTCTCTACGATCTCCGTGGTCATGGAGAATCCGAAGGGATGCGCGCAGATGTGCGTGACTTCGATGATTACTTGAAAGACATCGATAGCGTCTCAGAATATCTCGCGGCCGAATGGGGCATGAAAAAGTTTTATCTTTTCGGTCATTCGATGGGTGGACTCATCACCGCCCGCTGGATCCAACGCAGAAAGAACCGAGCACTTTATCCAGCGAAAACAATTCTCTCTGCTCCTGGAGCAGGAACAGTTGGGCTGTTGGGACTCATCACAAGTTCTATTCCGGCCTTCGTTTATCAAAAACTCACCCATCTTCCCAGCCTTCCACTCGGGGGAATGCTAGATCTCTCTAAACTTTCTCATAACCCTCAGGTCGTGAAAGATTACGTCAGTGATCCCTTGAATATCCTCAAAGTTCATTCGCATCTTTATTTTGATCTCTTAAATAAAGCAAAAGAGACTTTCGGACTTCCACTTTCTCCACGGACACCACTCATGGTGATCATGGGAAGTGCGGATGGAGTCGTCAGTACTGATCTTGTGAAAAGTTATTTTGATAAGTACGAGCCCTCGGCCGAATTTATTTTAGTGAAAGACGCTTACCATGAGCTCTACATGGAGACGGATGAGTACTTCCGTCAGTTCGTAGCAGCAATTCATTCTTTTTTTGTTTGAGGATCTATGACAGATAAATATTTTAAATCTCTGAACTACTCTCTGGCCAATGAAGACACTTGGCCAGAGGTGAGGCTGCTGCGTCAGTGGCGGCCAAAAAAAATCTTGAGTGTCGCTGGGAGTGGGGGACGATCACTTCCCTTACTTGTGGGAAATCCCTCTGAGCTTCACGTGGTCGATCTTTCTGAGCAGCAGCTCTGGTTGGGATCATTGCGCGAAGAAACGATCAGGAAATGCTCGCACGAAGATTTCCTTCTTTTCTGGGGATACCCGCCTTTTGAAGGAATTGCTTATAACCGACGCCGAAAAGAAATTTTTAAAGGTCTCGATCTGAGCTTTGAGGCAAGGAATTATTTTAACCAGCTTTTTGATTCCGTTTCTTGGAACACGATACTTTACGAAGGCAAGTGGGAGAAAACTTTTCGTAAGTTCTCCTATGTCACTCGTCTCATCATGGGTCCCAAGCTCCTCATGGAATCCCTTTCTTGTTTAACAACTGAAGAACAAGAAAGTTTTGAAAAAGCAAACTTTCCTCGTGCGCGTTGGGACCTTGTCTTCAGAGTTTTAGGAAATGCCACTGTGTTTAATGCACTTTTATACAAAGGACATTTCGTAAAAAAAAATGTTCCCGAGTCTCATTTTGAGTATTACAAGTCAGCTTTTCATCGAATATTTGGGCAGACCTTACTTCGTGCTAATTTTTTTGCGCAGTTGTGTTTTTTTGGAAAAATTGTGACCAAGGAAGCTATTCCCGTCGAAGGGGATAAGGACGTTTTTGAGTCCATGAAGAAATGGCTTCTCGCACACAGAACGGTGTCTCATTTAGGAAATATTCTGGAACTAATACCACGGGAAGAAGCACTCACGGAGATTGATTTTCTTTCTTTGAGTGATGTTCCCTCATACTTTGAGGGAGAAATAGAAAAAAATTACCTCCAAATGGTACGCCCCAAAATCTCTATCGGTGGTGTTGTTCTTATTAGAAATTATCTTCGTCTTCCGGAAAATCCGGATCTCAAAGGGTTCGATGACATAACTTCCGAAGTGTTACCAGATTTTCATGATGAAAAAGTTCAGATGTACATGATCCGTGCCTACCGGAGAATGAGCTAGTGACACTCAAGTCAATTCTCGTGACATCGGAAGTGACCTTCGTTGGCGAAAACTATCACCAAGTGATTTTATCTTTGGCCAAAGATCCACACGTCGTGGGTCTGGTTATCATTCGGAATCGGGCGCCTCTTTTGTCAGCTCTCGGGTTCATTGCTGCGGCGACGGGCGCAGCTCCCCGTTTTGGGTTTCAGCTTTTTAAGAATAATCTTTTTCCTGGCACGGAAGCCAAAGTTTCTGCTTATAGAGACGTCGGGAAAGAGATTCACTTTACCGAAGATATTAACGAGGAGAAGACCCTTTCCTTTCTTGGTTCACTCGACTTAGATTTGATCATTAATGCTCGGTCACGTTGTTTTTTTCGAGAAAAAGTTCTAGCACTTCCGCGCCTGGGCTGTATCAACATTCATCACGGTCTGCTTCCTTTTCAAAGAGGAGTCATGTGTGATTTTTGGGCACACATGCACGGGGAACCATTTGGCTTCACCGTGCACCAGATGACAAAAAAAATTGATGATGGCCCGATACTCAGAGTTGAAGAAGTAAGGCTTTCTTCCAAGAGTTACACTGACTCAATCTTCGAAGGATCTAAACGAGAGGCGATTGTCCTCGCCGAGGTTCTTAAAGACATTGATAGTAAACAAGCGCTCGTCGGATCTCCGAATCTCAAAACACCGGACACGAAGTATTGGAAAAATCCCAAGCTCATGGATTTTTATCGTCTCCGTTTTAAAGGAATTAAAGTATGACTAAAATCATCGCCATTCACGGTAACCCAGGGCATCCGGATGACTGGAATGAAGTAAAGAGATACCTTCCCAAAGATTTTGAATTTCTTGCTCTTGATGCGTTCGATCCAGAGATCGGTAAAAAACTCAAGTCGTTTCATGGTCCGTTTGTGCTCGCTGGTTTCTCTATGGGCTGCTACTCCATCATGAGGTACCTTCCAGAGATTAAAGAGAATGTGTCAGGGATCGTTTTTGTTGCCCCCTATTTTATTCCTGAAACCCCCCTTTCCGGGCTTGCCAAGGGTCTTCTTGGTCTACCCGTCATCAGCGGGAAACTGATCGAAAGTAGTAAGAAAAAATCGGTGGTTAGTTTTCTTGATCACATGATTTCACCACAAAAAATGGGTGATCATCCGTACTACAAAACGTTTCTCCATCGCCTTGAGACAACTGACCTCTGGGCAAAAACGGTCAAAAGAAAAATTGATACTGAAAATAATCCACTCCCAGTGAACGCGTCTTATAGCATTCCCGTCATCGCGCTCTGGGGCAAAGAAGATAAAACAAATAGTCGCGAAAAACAGATGTCTCCTTTGAGAGCATTTTCACGAGCCGAAAATAAAGATCTCCCGGGTGGTGGTCACGCACTTCTTTGGTCGCACGCTGCTGATGTGGCCAGTGCATTTGCCCAACTGACACAAGTGACGACTAAGATTGGCTATTATCCTGGGGTCGACCTTCGTAATAATGTGCTCAATTATTTAGAGGGCCACTTGCGAGATTTTCCCTCTCGGACTGCGCTTCGCTGGGGAAAACGCGGGTGGAATGAGTCCTGGGATAAGACCATGACTTCGGGAATTCCTCATGATGAAATGAATTATGCACAGTTGGCCGGAAGAATTTCTGCGTTCGCCAATGGGTTAAAGAAAATCGGTATTACTAAAAGGGACAGGATCATCATCTTCCTTCCGATGTCTTTGGATATGTACGTGGCCATGTTTGCCGTTCAAAGAATCGGTGCCATCGCTGTGTTTTTGGATTCCTGGGCGCGTGCCGGACACTTGGGAGCAACTGCTGAATGCGTAGAACCAAAAGGGATGGTAAGTTTTTCTCAGGCCTTCGAGCTCGTAGATCAAGTTCCGGAATTTAAGACTATGCCGATTCGGATCATGTATGGCCCGGGTGAGAATTGCACTCACCGGTTCGAAGAACTCATGTTTCCGGGTGATTGCCCCATGGAGCCGGTGGAATCTGAAACGACCGCCCTCATTACTTTCACGACCGGCTCCACTGGGAAACCCAAAGGGGCGAATCGCACTCACCGATTTTTATCGGCCCAGCACCACGCTCTATCGCACGTGATTCCGTATGCTCCAACGGATTTAGACATGCCCATCTTTCCGATTTTTTCTCTTAATAATCTCGCCACTGGTGTGACAACTATTCTTCCCGCCATTAACCTCGCGGCCCCGACTGAGTATGATCCTGCGATTCTGACGAATCAAATTTTAAATAATAAAATAAACTGTGCCACCATGTCGCCGTCGAATCTCGTGGGTCTGTCCAAATTCTGCGCTCAACATAAAATTATGCTGTCGCAAATGAAACGCATGGTGACCGGTGGAGCTCCTATTTCACGCGACGATGTTGAAAAATATTACGAAATTGCCCCGCAGTCCGAACTCTGGGTTCTTTACGGATCCACCGAAGCTGAGCCCATGGCGCACATCGAAGGGCGAGAGATGATAAAAGAGAAAAGAAATGCAGATGTCGAAATCGTGGAAGAAGGGGTAAACGTCGGGCACATTTCTGAGGACGTCCATTTTAAATTTATTAAGCTCGTGGATGGCCCTGTGACTCTCGGGTTAAATGGCTGGAAAGAAATTGAAGTTCCGGTCGGCGACGTCGGCGAGTTTATCTGTACGGGCGATCACGTCTGTAAAGAGTACTACAATAATCCAGACGCTTTTCTTGCGACAAAGATTAAAGGCCCGGACGGAAACGTCTTTCACCGCACTGGGGATCTTGGTTATTTAGATCGTGATAAAAATCTCTGGCTCGTTGGGCGTGTGAACAATGCCATTGTTCGTCAGGGAAAATACTATTTCCCTGTGAAATCAGAAGTCATCGTGAAAAGGCTTCCGTTTACTTACCGCTGCGCTTTCTTTGGTCTTCCGGACCCTCAACTTGGTCAAAAAACATGTGTCGCTATCGAACTCCAAGCGAGTGCAGATATCGCAAATTTTAATTTCTCTGAGGCAAAAAAAGAAGTCATCCGAATTTTCGCGAAAAACAGCACTCCACTTGATGAGGTCTTTTTTGTGAAAGCTGTTCCTATGGATCCTCGGCATCACTCTAAAGTGGAATATGCTTTACTAAAGAAGCAACTCTCTGAACCAGGAGTCATCATTGGGTAAATGGCTAATTTTCACCAAAGAACGCTTTAAGCCCTTGGAGTACCTGCCTCTTATTTTCCTTTTCGTCGGTGTGAACTATTTATTTTCAAAGGCTCTCTCGGGCCTTGAACTCTCGATTGTGCCGCTCGGGACGATGAT
>CANETG010000121.1 GCA_947440875.1 Bacteriovoracaceae bacterium | reverse complement strand
TGATGATGTCGCTGACCTCGCATTCAAGGTCAGAAAAAGCGGCGTCCCCTTCGAAATAGTAAAGGTAGCACTTGTTCATTTATTTAATATTGAAGAAATCAGAATTGGGAAAAAAATGATTGGGCACCATACGAGAAACTTGGTGAATGACCTTCTCAAGAAGCACAATAAGTTGAATATTAAAGTTTGCGATTCATTACTTTGAAAAGAGTGCCAACATCTTATGAATGAATGTCTGGATTACTGTAATTCCGGTAAGAACGAACCGAACAAAAAATGCATGTTTTTGTGTGTTGAAATCCAAAAAAACCGAGTGAAGTCACATATCTAAACGTATTCGAAAATGGCGCAACCGCTACGATTCGAACGTAGGACCTCCTGATTCGTAGTCAGGTGCTCTATCCAACTAAGCTACGGCTGCGCAGAAGATGTGAAACGTATAAGTAATTTAAAATCGCAAAAAACTCAAGAAAAGAAAATGGCGGAGACGATGAGATTTGAACTCATGGAAGGAATTACCCTTCGCACCCTTAGCAAGGGTGTGGTTTAAGCCACTCACCCACGTCTCCGCAAATTGGCTTAACAAAAAACACCGAAACCTAAATTTTAAATGGAGCCAGATGCTCCATCAGAGATCAGGGGCCATTTCAACTCAAGGTTGAAATGGCGGAGGACTAGGGATTCGAACCCCAGGTAGGCGTTAACCCACGACAGTTTTCAAAACTGTTGCCTTAAACCACTCGGCCAGTCCTCCGCAAATCAGGGTCTAAATATAAGGATAAAGGCCCTAAAAGACAATTGCTATTTCGAGATGACTTTCATTCCGCCCATGTAAGACTGTAAAACTTCCGGAATGAGAACCGAACCGTCTTTTTGTTGGTAGTTCTCAAGAATTGCCACCACGGTCCGTCCCACTGCCAGCCCTGAGCCATTTAAGGTGTGAGCAAACTCAACCTTCCCTTCTTTGGTTCGGAAGCGAATAGAGGCCCTTCTCGCTTGAAAATCGCCACAGTTAGAGATCGAAGAAATTTCACGATATTTATTTTGAGAAGGAACCCAGACTTCCAGGTCGAAGGTTTTTTGCGACGCAAAACCCATATCTCCCGTGCAAAGCGCCAGTGTGCGGTAGGGGAGGCCCAACTTCTCAAGAATTTCGGTCGCACTTTTTACCATTTTCTGGTGAATTTCTTCAGACTGAGATGGTGAGCAGATCGAAACCATTTCGACTTTGTTAAATTGGTGCATACGGATGAGGCCCTTCACATCTTTGCCGTGAGAGCCCGCCTCTGAACGAAAACAAGGCGAGTAGGCGGCGTAAAGATACGGAAGCTCCGTCTCTTCCATGATCTGTTCGCGTTTAATGTTTGTGAGTGTGACCTCTGAGGTCGGAATCAAGTACCAAGGTTGTTCAGAGTTCAGTTTAAAAAGTTGATCTTCAAACTTTGGCAGATTTCCCGTACCCACGAGTGATCTTTCATGAGCGATGAAAGGGGTCATCATTTCGGTGAACCCTTTGGTGCCCTGATGATCCAGCATGAAGTTAATAAGTGCGCGCTCCAGTCTTGCGGCGGCACCTTTGTAAATAACAAAGCGGGCTCCTGTAATTTTTGTCGCCGTTTCAAAATCGAGGATATCAAGTTTTTCACCAAGGACAGCGTGATCAAGAGGAGTAAAGTCCATCTGTCTCGGAGTACCCCAGCGAGCAATTTCTTTATTGTCCTCTTCATCTTTGCCAACAGGCACGGAGTCCACGGGAAGATTCGGAATGGTCAGGAGAATTTGATTTTGTTTTCCAAGAACTCGATCGAGTTCTTGGGCATCAGCCTCCATTGAAGCCTTGAGCTCTGCCACTTGTTTCATCGGAGCGTCTGCATTTTGCTTGTTTTTTTTGAGCTCGCCGATTTCTTTTGAAAGCTTATTGATGTCCGCTTTTTTTGTTTCTGAAGCCGTCGTGAGATTCTTGCGACTTTTATTCAGCAGCAATAGTTCTTCGAGAATACTGACGTCGAAGTTTCTGTTCCCAAGACTTTTCTTTACACTATCGAAATCGCTTTCGATCTTTTTGATGTCGAGCATGTGTCACCTATTGCATGAGATTGATGTATTTATCTATCTGAGCTTTGTCAGAGGCTTCAGGATCCATTTCAAGATACAATTTATAGGATTCTATGGCCAGAGTACCTTGATTGAGCAGGCGGTAGACGTCGCCAATTTTCTTGTGGATAACCGCTTCGTCCCCACGCTGTTTCATGGCTTTTTTGTAAAGATCAAGAGCAAGATCAAAATTATTTCGCCTCGTACTGAGATCTGCGAGACCAATAAGTGCCTCATACGATTTCGGATTTAATTTTTGCGCTTTTTTAAAGTAGTTTTCAGCCTGGACGAGATCTCCTTTTTTGATGAAGATCTCACCCATAAAAACGAGCGCAATGTCGGACTCACCATTCTCTTTAATATCATTTTTTACGAGCGATAAAGCACCAAGTTTCCTTTCGCCTGTTACTTTCTCAAAGACCGGATTTCCTAATTCATCAACCGGATCATCAATCTCACCAATAATGGCCTTGATCTTAGCGATATAAAAGAGAACCTTAGGATACGTCGGCATGTGACCCTGCAATCGCTTAAACCAAATCGCTGCTTCAGAAAACTTATCGTTCTCAAAGAGAACTTTGCCCGCCGTCATCATTGCTTCAAGGTCCCCTGGCTCAACTTTGAGGAGCTCCTCAACTAAACTGGGAACTTCGTTGTATCGCTCATCAAGAATGGCTGCTTTGATCAAAAACTCATAGAGAGCTTTATCTTTTGTTGGTAATTTTTCAAGCTTCGTTTTGTAGTCTTGAAAGTCTTTAATCTTTCCTGATTTGTAATAAAGCGTAGCAATCTCGCCCAGCACTTTTGGCTCTTCACCAAAGTCATTTGAAAGGCCTAGGAGATACCCAATTGCGGCTTGGTCATCTTCGGTTTCATAAAGAAGTCTTGCGTAAGAAATTCTGTACTCCGCCTTGAGGGGATCAAGCTCCATAGCACTATTGAGAAGCTGGCGTGCTTGATCAAAGTTTTTCCGCTTGAGCAAGATTTCCGCAAGTATGTAAATATCACTATCGTTTAATTGATTGGCATTTATTGAAGACTTGAGCCAAGCGATTGCCTTGAGAGGATCACCCATTTTTTGATAGAGTCGAGCATTCACCGAGGCATATTCCCATGAGTACCTAATTTCAGATCCCGAAACTACCGCAATTCGCCTTTTGGCATCAGTGAATTTATAGCTGTCGATATACGCTTCAACGAGTGCGAGACTTATGTCTTTGCTTCCGGGATAGAGCTGAATAAGTTTTTCAAGAGTCTTCAGAGATTCCGCAGCAAGGCCCAGCTTCATTTGCATTTTAGCCAGAAAAAGCTCGGCAGGAATGAAACCCGGGTAAACATCTGTTCCGCGAGCGGCAGAGCTCATCGCAAGGGAATAATTTTTTTGGTGATAAAAAGCTTTCGCCTCGACGAGGAATTTGGCGGCCTGGCTTTGGAGGATTATTTTATCCGTTGCGTCTGAGCCGCCTGTTTTTTCAAGATCTGCAAGCTTCATCCTGAGCTCAACAGAATCAACTATTTTTAGGCTCGCCATCAGAAACTTGGTCGCAAGCTTTGGATTACCCTTAAGTGCCCAATAGAACCCTGTAATCTCAAAAAACTTGGCCCTGTATACGTCGTTGTATTCTATATTTTTTGCTTCAACCATGGAAATCAACTTCGGGATTTCTGGAAGTTCTTTTTTGCGAAGAAGAAGGTCGCATTTTAAAAGAAAGAAATAACTCGTGTTGGGATATTTTTTTATTCCCTCATTGACCAGCGCCATTGCCTGCTCTGTCTCTTGATTTAGCCTGAGATATTCAATCAAAGCTTCAAGAGCAAATCGGCTTTTGTTTTTATCTTTCGCTAAAGGGCCAATAAATCTTTTTGCCTCATCAACCCGACCAATCTTTAACAGGCTTAAGATGTATGCCGCAAATAGATCTTGAGTGACTTTTTTAGGATAAAGTCGGAGATATTTTTTCACCACATCCGCTGCCGCTTCCGGCTTATCAATACCCATAAAAAAAAGATTCATTCCCACAACACCATCTGGGCTATGAATCAGATATTGTTTCTTAACTTGAATCATTTTGAATAAATTCAAGGCGTCTTCGAGCTTTTTCTTTGAGAACTTCAGCTGTTCACCGTAGGTGCGAACCATCATGCTGTAGGCGGAAATATTATCGAAATCGTTTTCAACACTTTTTCTAAAAAATCCCCCAGCATTAATGAGACGAGGGTAAGTCCCAAGAAGGTAGCTATCCATTCCCTTTTGATAAAATATCCCGGAAGCCTTTGAGTCTTTTTTATCAAAGGGCACTGCAAATATAATCTCAGGAGCAAGGTGCCGATATGGCGGTTTCTCAGAATTGTTGTCCGCTGGAAATAAAAACACAAAAAGGAGCGCAAGAGCGGCGACAACGATAATTATTTTTTTCTTTTTCGCTTTTGCGGCGACTTCATCTTCGTTCTCAACATCTTCAAACGAGTCCTCTTCGCCTTCCTCATCTCTTCTTTTATTCAGAAAGTCCTGAACTTCTTTGTCGTTATTCAGTTCTTCCATTTGGGCGCGATTAAGAAGCTCTGTTTTATTATTGAGGGAGATTACTTGGGTTTCATCCGAAGAGGAGACAACGAGAGACTGTCTTGACCCGGAATTTTCTTTCAACACCACAATTTGCTTTTGTCTTTCTTCTTCAAATGCCCTGGCTTCTTTTTCTTGCAGACCCTGAAGCCTGCGCATCTTAAGAATTTCTTCCTGCGCCGCCGGGTTGATGACTGTTTTGTCTTCACGGTCAGTGACTCGGCCATCCATAGAGATTTTTTGAGAAATAGTCTGGGTAGAATTCACCTTCGATTCATTAGTGTTTTTTAGCTTTTCAACATCACCATTTGCTTGAGTAGGTGAGACTCGAATTGTTTCCGTGAGATGAGAAATTATGGGAACCTGAGCGTTCTCTGATAGTTTTTCAATTTCATTTTCATTTATTTTTTGTCTGATTTGAGTGAGGTTGATAACGAAAGTTGCGTCTTCATTTTTAGGCGCTATGATCGTTTTATTTTCATCCATCAAATTCGCGTAAAAATCGAACGTAGACATCGGTCTCCACTCGCCAAGTGGAAAAACTTGCGTGTCTTCATTGCCTTGAATGTGGCCCTTTGATTTTAAATCAAAGATTTGATTGAAATCAAACGGACCAATGACCCGCTCATTCTTGAGCCGGATACGGTATTTCGTCATGAGTTAATTATACGGGAGATTAAAGAATTCCCCTGTGCGGAGGAAATAAATGCCCCAAATATTGGGGGCATGGCCCCCTTGAAAACTATTTGATGAAGACGGAAGCGTTACCCGAAAGAATCATCGCTTGTTCCCAGAATATTCCTAAAAATACGACCGGTATGAAAAGGGCGACAATCACGGCCTGGTTCTGGAATGTGAATCCTAAAACACGCTCATCTCCATCGGATTTTGAGAACATCATAATTTTGGCGAGCTTCATGTAGTAGTAGAGTGATACGCACGAGTTAAGTGCCGCGACGATAGCAATTCCGTAGTATTTCTTTTCGATGACAACAGAGAAAATATTGAATTTTGCAATAAATCCTGAGAACGGCGGCATGCCAGCGAGCGAAAATAAAACCCCTGCCATAATGATCGCCATGACAGGATGCTTATAAACGAGACCTTTGAACACATCGTATGTGTCCGTTCCATACATGTCCGATAAGTGTGATGTGATATAAAACGCAATGAGAGTCATAAAGAGGTACGCAATTCCGTAGAAAAGAATTGCCTGAACTCCAACATCATTCAAAACGACGATACCCAAAATCATCATGCCGACGTGGCCAATGGATGAAAAAGCCAGAAGACGTTTAACAGAAGTCTGTCCGATAGCGGTCACGTTACCTACAGTCATGGTCATTGCAGAAATAACAAGGATGAGACCAATCCAAGATGCAGTTAAGGCTGAACCGTCAGAGAAGAAAACGAATGAAACGCGAACGAGAGTAGCGAGCCCGGCCACTTTCGGAACAATTGAAAAGAAAGCAGTCACAGGAATAGGAGACCCCTGGTAAACATCCGGCGTCCACATATGAAAAGGGAACAGAGAAATTTTATATCCGATGCCGACGAAGAACATAAGGAAAGAAACGAGCACAATCGCGAGACTTCCGCCTTCGAGTCCGGAGAGCTTCGGCATCATTTCCACAAATTGGATTGAGCCAAGAGCACCATAAAGGTGACTCATCCCGAAGAGCGCAACACCAGCTGAGAGACCGCCGTAAAGAGCGTATTTCATCCCTGCTTCTGTCGACGTAGACTCATCACGCTTGAGCGAACTCATGACGTAAGAAAGAATTGAAAGCGTCTCTATCCCTAGGTACACAGTGAGCATGTTGTTGGCCGAAGCGAGGAGCATACCTCCAATTAGAACACCAACAGCCATGATCACAAATTCAGACTTGAGGTTCGTGTAGATATCTCGTGACGAGCGAGAAAGCCAAATCGCACCCATTGTTCCGACAACCATAATAATTTTTACGAGAGTTGAAAAAGGATCGATTGTTACAGCATTATGAAAAATATGAGTCGGAACCTTTCCTAGGTTTTGAATGAGGGGAATAAGCGTTAATGCCAAAACAGCGAGTGCGTAAGCATATATCTTATCGCGTGGACCATTTTCGTTTTTAACAGACGCTTCGGCCACCAACAGGGTCGTCATGAGCACGACACACATGAGCTCTGGGATGTAATAGCTTAGGAAGCCAAATAATTCTTGTAACACTAAAAACCTCTCTTAAGAGAACTTCGCAAGCAAATCAACCAACTGTCCAACTGACGCTTTCATCACGTTGAGAAGTGGTGACGGGAAAATACCAAACACAATGACACAGATACATAGTGGAACCATGTAAAATACTTCGCGCGCATTCATATCTTCATACTCGGCAACGTTTGGATTCACTTCTCCGAAGAACATCCGCTTGAACATCCAAAGAAGATAAGCCGCACCAATAAGAAGACCCACAACGGCGATGACGGTTATGGTTGTAAACTTCTGATAGATCCCAAGGAAGATCAATGCCTCAGAAATAAAACCTGAAAGCCCTGGGAGACCGAGAGAGGCGAACATACCGATAATGAAAACAACAGAGTATTTAGGAAGCTGAGTATAGAGTCCTCCGAAACCTTTTGAGCCGTCTGGTTTTACAATCCAGCGGTGGTGAGAGCGCTCATAAAGAATTCCAATCAGTAAGAACATCATCGCCGTCGACGTTCCGTGGTTGAACATCTGGAGAACTGCACCGTTCATCCCTTGAATTGTCATCGCCGAAAGACCGAGCATCACGAAACCCATGTGAGAGACTGAAGAGTATGCGACAAGTTTCTTCACGTCGTCCTGGGCCATGGCACAGAAAGCTCCGTAGATGACAGAAATAAGACCGAGGACTGCGATGATCGTTGAGTACTCATTTGCCGCCATTGGAAAAATAGGAAACGCAATTCTTAAGAATCCGTATGTTCCCATTTTAAGAAGAACGCCGGCGAGGATAACCGAAACCGCTGTTGGGGCTTGAACGTGAGCGTGCGGGAGCCAAGTGTGAAACGGGAAAACGGGAACCTTGATCGCAAATCCAAGGAACATAAACCAGAAGAAAAGTCTTTCGAATGATACGGTCGAACCAAAAATATCAATCGTCAGCTCCGTAAAGCGGCCCCCTTGGAGCGCAATGATATTGAATGAATCTTCACCTTTTCC
>CANETG010000120.1 GCA_947440875.1 Bacteriovoracaceae bacterium | reverse complement strand
TCGAGAAGCCCGAGGCCCGCTCCACCGGTGATGAAAAACATCGCTAGAAAACTTGACCAAGTGAAATCCTTTCCTGCAAAAACCACCAGACCCAGTGTGGAGATGACAGGTGTCAGGTACGCCGCCGCACCCATCACTCGTGAATCCCCTTTCCTGGTTGCAAAATCCCAGAAATAAAAGGCCAGACCAAAGGGCCCAAGTCCCAGGAAAATGAGTTTGATGATGTCCGGAGTGGTGATGGCCACTGCGGGCTCAATGAGAGCGTGAGTGATGAGGCAAAGAACTCCCGATGTCAGACAAAACCCACCGATTGACCAGACAGAAGTTTCGGGAAGTTTTTTTCTCCCCAGTGAGTAGACGGGCCAGGTAAGCGCGGCAAGAAACGCCAGCGCGTACCCTTTCCATTCTTCTCCCGATGAAGATTCTGGTGAGGCACCCGTAACCAGAAGGAGGGATCCGATGACTGAAAGGATCGCTCCCAAGTAGTGATACCACTTCAGGTGCACATTTTTTTCAAACACGGGAGTGAGCATCACCATCAGAACGGGCCAGAGATAATTGATAAGGTTTGCTTCCACCGCGGGAGCAAATCGGAAAGCATAGAAGAGGAAAAAATGATAGCCAAAATACCCAGCGGTCCCGAAGGCGAGAATTTTAAAAGAGGGAAACATTTCGCGAATGTTTCGCAAGGAGAGAAGGGATCCCAATAGAAACGAAACACCCAAAGTATAAAACGGGGGGAGATGGATTAAGAGATTACTAAAAGTCGCAAGACTCCCCCAAAGAAGAATCGTGATAAGCCCGAAGACAAGCGGTTGTTTCATCTGTCTATTGTAAGAAAACTTTGTCATCATAGAAATATGATAATTGCACAAACAGAGCGCCTGATTCTTCGGCTGCAGACTCTTCTGGACGCAGAAAAGCTCGTGGAGATGAATTCAGACCCCGAAGTGCTCCGATACACTGGTGACACAACACTGGCCCATGTTTCTGAAGCACGAACTCTTTTAGAGGAGAAGGTTTTCCCTCAGTGGCAGAATTATAAAATGGGAAGATTCGCGGTGACGCTCAAATGCGGCGACTATCTCGGTTGGTGCGGTCTCAAATTTCACCCGGAGACAAGTGAAGTCGATCTCGGCTACAGATTCCTGAAAAAGTTTTGGGGAAAAGGTTACGCGACGGAGTCTTCCCGGGCAGCACTTGAGTATGGCTTTGACCATTTAAACCTTGAACGCATCATTGCCAAGGCCATGCCCGACAACAAAGGCTCACTCAAAGTCATACAAAAACTGGGGATGAGTTTTCGCGGCTACCAACATGACCCAACAGATCCACAGTCTTTTATCCGTTACGAACTCAATAGAAATGAGTGGAAAGGATGAGGCATGCTCTGGCTTTTTTCATCCTCGCTTTGGTGAAAACTCTTTCGCATATTTTTTATCGTCAAGATTTTCAGTGGCTCGGTGAAAAGCCTGATGATGTCTGGAACAAAGCGCGCGTGATCGCGCTTCTTAATCACACCTCACTTTATGAACCCCTATTCATCCAAGGCTGGAGCTACTCATACCTTTGGAAGATCACCAATAATCTCTCTGTTCCCGGCGCAGACGTGACTTTGAATCGCCCCTTCGTAGGCCTTTTTTGGAAACTCATGATGCCGAATATTTCTTCGGTGTCGCGGAAAAGTGACACGACGTGGAGTAGCTACCTTGAATCGATTCAAGGGGATTCGATTGTTCTGATTGCTCCCGAAGGCCGGATGAAAAGACCAAATGGTCTTGATCGATTTGGTAAGGCCATGACGGTGAGACCAGGCATTGCTGATATCATCCTTGCCGTCCCCGAAGGTGGAATGATTCTCTGTCTGTCCGGCGGACTTCATCACATCCAAATGCCCGGGCAGCATTTTCCCAAACTTTTTAGATCGCTGAGAATGAACTTCGTTTACCTCGATTTAAATGAGTACCGTCAGAGATTTTCTGGATCTTCTCGGGAGCAAAAACTTCTGATCACGAAAGATCTTCAAAGGTATCTAGAGACGACTTGCCCCTAGAATGAATATATCGAAAAATTTTCTTCTTCGTGAAAAGACGTGAGCCAAGGAAACTCATGAGAAATCAGCGACCGAATCCCCTTACCTCGTCCCGTGAGGGTGAATTTTTTATGGTCCGCGATCTCGGAGAGCTGAACCATCAGTCTGCGGATGTGGGGAACTTTACCGAAGTCATAGATAAAATAATGATCGGCGATTTCGGGAAAAAAATCTTGAGCGGTGAGATCCCCTAAAGTGAGCGAATCAGGGCCGATTCCGTGGGCGAGGTAAACTCTTTTTCCCTCAAGGACTCTTTCCGAAACAAGCTCAATCCCTCGAAAAATAACCTCCGGATAAAGCCTGTGAAGAAGGAGCCCCAACCGGCCGTAACCCGCACCAAAATCGACAACTTTAGAACCGGACACAGGATGAAGAACTTCCATCATACGCAAAAGTTCATGATACGGAGTTTGGAGCGATTCCGAATGAAGACCTACCCAGGTTTGATTACCAGCGTGAAGTTTGGCCCCCCATGAATGGTGATTTCCTTTGGGGTCAACAGTGAGGGCGCGTTCGAAAAGACGCCTCTCAACCGCCTCCACTTGGAATCCTAAGAGTTCATCGATCTTTGTCGAACTTCCGTTCCAGTCCATGAATTCGTTTTACCAGAGAATTCTTTACAAAAAAAGTGCTCCCCATAGTCTTTTCCCCTATACTCCCAGCTGGAGACCTATGAAGACAGCCTACACTTCTAAATACCCCGACGAGAAAGGAATCATCCACTGGACCAGTGACGAGAATAAAACTTGGAACACTCTCATCACTCGCCAAACCGAAATCGTGAAGTCCCGCTCTTGTCCTCAGTTTCTGGAAGGGCTTGACCGCATCGGTTTTTCTCGCCATAGAGTTCCACAGCACGAAGAACTCAACAAACGCCTGGCGGATTTCACCGGCTGGGAAGTTGAAGTTGTTCCCGCACTCATTCCCGCCAAGGAGTTCTTCACTCTTCTGGCGAATAAAAAATTTCCTGCGGCGAGTTTCATTCGTGTTCCTGAAGAACTCGATTACATCCAAGAGCCCGATATTTTTCATGAGTTTTACGGACACGTGCCGCTGCTTACGTTTCCCGATTACGCCAATTTCATGGAAGAGTTTGGCAAACTTGCTCTCACCGTTTCACCCAAAGACAGAAGACGACACTTTAGAGTTTTCTGGTTTACGATTGAATTCGGTCTCTTGAAAACGAGCGACGGCATTCGTGCGTACGGCGGAGGAATGCTCTCATCGATCCATGAGACAGTTTACTCAGTGGACAGTCCAGTTCCCGTGAGGAAACCATTCGACGCTCTCGACGCTCTTCGGACCCCTTACCGGATCGATATCCCACAACCCCTCTACTATGTTCTCGATGATTTTAAAGATCTCTTCGGCATCCTGGATCAGGACTTGGTCGGCCTCATGGAACAATCCAAAGAAATGGGCGACTTCACTCCACTCTTTGAACCTGCAGGCGAAGAACTTTAGTTGGCCTTAAGATTTTTTAAATTAATCTTCTTCAATGCGGCCCATGAACCAGGTCCCTCAGTCCATTTTTTTATATCTCGACTTTAGCTTGATCACTCTCTTAAATAGAAGACGAGACTACTCTGACTTGAGACTCACGGAACATCAAAACCATCTGGCCCTGGATCATCGGTGTCAACGTCGTCTGTATGGCAGCGATTTCGATCCTCATTCTCAAAACGGATCTCACTTCTTTATCTCCACTAGTTCACTTGATTTTTTCCATCAGCTGATTTTTGGATTTACCCGGTGGCTGTCTCGAGGCAAATAGGGTTGAAAAAAGCAATGGCGCTTGGTGGTGCCGGGCGGAGTGGATTCCCCCAAGAATCTTTCGTTGTGAGCAAAATCTTGACAAAAACGCGCCCCAATTCAATAGCATTTCGATAGATTATGAAGGGATTCTTTAGAAAAACTTTAGGAAAAATTTAATGCCGGTATATAATCGAAGTGAAAATAATTCGAGGGTGGAAATGGAAAACAAAGAATCTGTGGATAAAGTCGTGATCATCGAAGACGAAAAAGACGTCGGCGAAACCCTGAAATTTATTCTTGAAAAAAATGGGTTCTCAGTGGACTTTTACCTTTCCGCGGAAGAATTTTTTCTTACCAAGAAATTTTACTCCACCTGCGTCTACATCATCGATTCCATTCTCCCTGGTATCCAAGGAGAGGACGTGATCCGCACGGTACGATTAAAAGATAAGCTCTCTCCCATCTTCATCATTTCCGGGAAGGTCGAAGGCCAGGACATCTCCCAAGGGCTTGCCTGTGGTGCCGATGACTATCTCCCTAAACCGTTCAATACCGATCACCTCCTCCAAAAAGTAAGAAACGCCGTTCATAAGACCAATATCATCCTTGAGAACCACATGAACGTTGGGATTAAACTCCTGCCTGAGGCGAATTCGGTCCTTTACGACGGGATCACCGTGAATCTGACCTCTAGAGAATACTTAATCGTCGACAAGCTTATTAAGTCCCCCGGTAAGATTGTAACCCGTGAAGAGCTCGTCGGTGATTTTGATGATTCTGAGACCACAGTGAGAACTATCGACGTCCACGTCTCATCCCTGCGTAAGAAGCTAGAAAAGATTCGCCTCGTGATCGATACGGTCCGTGGTAAGGGCTACAAAATCGAGCTCAATACCTCTGAAAACTCTTTCAATGTAAAATCACCACTGAAGTAGACAGTACCCACCTTTCATTGCTAGAAACCACTCACCAAAATCCTCGGAGGTTTCATGAAAGCTCTCTTTGCTATTACCCTGACGACCCTTTCACTATCAGCGTTTGCACTCCCACGTGCTCCACACGACGCCCTCAAAATGGGTCTCAAGAGCTTCTCACGGGATTCCCAGAATTATGATTTTGAAGGCATCGTAAAGCTCTCCAATTGTTCTGGATCCCTTGTGACTTTCTCCGGCCAGCCTGACACCGCTAAAGGGATTGTGATGACCAATGGCCACTGTATCCAGAAGCCAGGTGGATACCTGAATCCAGGTGAAGTTTGGACGAATCGTCCGATCAGCCGCGCGATGAAAATCTTTGATACCAATATGAAGCTCTCTCCCATCACCGCGACTAAAATTCTCTACGCGACGATGACGGGAACTGATCTTGCCTTCTACGAGCTGGCAGAAACTTATCAAGACATCCAAAAGAAATTTAACGTCAGTCCTTTTATTCTCGACGTTGCTCATCCGGTTGCTGGTCTCCCGATCGAAATTATTTCAGGATACTGGGACCGTGGTTACACCTGTGACATTGATGGCTTTGTTTTCAAAATCAAAGAAGGTCAGTGGACATGGACCGACTCGATCCGCTACACAGCTGGCTGTGACACGATCGGCGGAACTTCAGGCTCACCAATTATTCAGCGTGGAACAAAAACTGTGGTTGGGGTCAATAACACTTCTAACGAATCTGGAGAGACTTGCACGCTCAATAACCCATGCGAAGTTTCTGAAGATGGAGCAGTTCTTGCGACGAAGGGCGTTCGCTATGGTCAGCAGACATTTAACGCTTACACTTGTTTAACTCCCGACTTCCAAATTGAACTTGGTCGTCGTGGATGCACTCTCCCTAAATAATGAAGGGAGCATTTTTTCAGAAACCACTCGAGTGGAGTATCGAAACCTCTGAAGAATCCTGGCAACAGGGTGCAAGTGTCCGAGGTACCCTGAGAGTAAAAAATCACGGGGGAGAATCGGTTTCACTGACATCCGCAGGCGCCGGACTCGCGTATGCGGATATTAAAAAAGTTCATTCGAAAACTGATGGGGTGCTTAAACCAGCACCCCATATTCATTTCACTGATCATGATCTTAAAGCAGGAGAAACAAAAGAGCTCCCTTTCGAGTTAATCCTCCCTGCCAACTGCCCAGTCTCGGATAAAAAAGCGACCTACTTCCTCACGTACGGACAAAACGCAATTGAGAATCATCTTCAGTTAAATATTCAGCCGCGAGTTCTGTTTGGAAAGCTCGTTGGACTTCTGGATACCTTTTACCGCTTCAAGCTTAAAGAATTAAAAGGCACCAAAAAAGGTGTGGAGTACAGGTTCATCCCTCCCAGTTCAAGAGAGATGGCCAATCTCGATGGCCTGGTTCTTTCATTTGAAATGGACGGCGATGTGCTCAATCTCGAGTTCGAATTTCAGGTCAAAAAACTCGACACATCTGGTGTCACCAACTCGATTAAAAAAGAGACTGCTAAGATCAAAAAGAGTCTTCAACCTAAAGAATATTCGCTCGGCCGCGACATGATCAATCAGGACACACTTCTTAAAATGTTTGAATCCGTTATCAGCGAAGTCAAAATCAAAAACGCATTCTAAGAAGGTTCCAGCATACTTGTGGCTGTCTCATGCGTCTAACGCATGAGACAGCCACAAGTATGCTGGAACCTTTTCTGTTAGTGAGAAGATGGTTTGTAGATTGTATTAAGACCCGCAAGCGGAAATTTACCATTCAAAAACTTCGCATCTTTTAACTTTGCCCAGAGCATGTCCGGTCGAGTTTCAGAGAGCCATGATCCCCCAATAATTTTTCTATTCACGTCAAGCTCGATCACGTAGACGTAGTCTTTTGATTTAAATGCTTGGTAAATCGTGTTCGTGACCGGCTGTTTGGAAACGAAGGCAATACTTCCTTCGGCCTCAAGTTCTGGCGTGTAAAACTCAAGTTCTTCTCCGTAAGTCATCTTCGTTTTGATGCGGAGTTTTGACTTCACACCGCGCTTGGCTTCTTGAGCAGTCACCACTTCAGCACCTATTTCTTCCGAAGCGTATTCAGTCACGGGCTGGTTCCACACGTCATTGAAACGATCGACATCAGCAACGAATCCCTGCGAATTCATACCAATCATGTTTGAAATCACAACGTGGAAGGCGCCAGCGTTAACGTCCGCACACTTCTCTTTATTCGCATCCTGCAATGAGGGAGGTGAAATCGGTCCATCTTCTTCAGATTCTTCGCCGGCAACTTTCCCTTTCACATCGCAGCGGTCACCAACGCGGGCGAAGGTCCCTTTTGAATTGTAGGCATCGTGCATAGACAGAAGACCTTTCACATCCGAAGAACCGAAAGGAACTTTTACTCCATCTTTATTTGTGACGACGACTTCTTCAGGCTCTGAGTAGTTTGAGGCGGCTTGACTCCAACCGTGACAGATACCTTCCCACCAAAGATCGGTTGGCTTGAAGGCCGCCAGTACTTTTTTAGTGAGTGAGTATTTGTAATCACCCATGGCGATGTCATAGAGCTCGGCCGGTGAGAGCTCAGAAAGCTGCTCTTCAGATGCACTCAGCACTTGGGCTTTCGTCAGAAGCTGATACTTAAAAGGCTGAGGATTTTTACTGTTCCAACGATAAGCGATTCCGCCCAAGTTGCTAGGCCAGTAAGTCTCAGACCAACCCAGAGTTGTATCCTTGAGCTTGCCCGCCATGGGGAGAGCGTCGTAGCTCGTATTGATAGGTGACTTGGAAACCAAATTAAAAAACTTCGGATCGTTGTTACCCTGAAACGGGACCGCTAAGACAGATGAGGTCAATGAAAGAACAGCAAGTGCTATCATCGGTTTCATAACAGGAATCCTTTTAAGAAGATGAATGGGTTTTATACAGATATTCAGTTCTAACCACAAGAAATGTGGTAAACATTATACGATGCGAAACCAAGGTTTCTAATATGTTTAAAGTCATTACTTTAGAAGAAATGAATACCCTGACCATTTATCGAGTCTTTGAAGACGCTTTTAGCGACGACTTTGTCTCTTTTGAAAAAAATCCTCTCCTGCATTTAAAGAAATGGCTTTCTCTAGGTGTTGAT
>CANETG010000119.1 GCA_947440875.1 Bacteriovoracaceae bacterium | reverse complement strand
TGAGAAATTGTTCTTGTTTCCCAGTCAGCGAAATCTGATTCTTTCATCGACGTGACATAACCGAGAGTACTCTCGATGCGTGCCTTCAGTTCCGGAATCGTTTTTTCTGTGTCTTCATTTTTCGGAGCTTCTTTTCCAGTTAGACGAGCAGTCGCGAGTTTTGCTGTATCACAAGCAATTTGCACTTGGCGCATGAGTGAAAACATATCCGGAGACAAACGAGAGTTCAAAAGAACTTCCGGTTCAAACTTCTTAGCTATAGCTTGTGCCTGAGCTTTATCGAGAAGAAGAGAAAGGTTGTGTAGCATTTTCGCGAATTGCGTGAATTGTTCAAACATAAAAATCCTTTGGTTGGAATGCGATTAGCATAGGAGATAACAGCATTCCTGACAAGGGACACTCGAGGCGAAAACTACATGAAAAGGATGTCGTCCTCATCATCAGTTTCTGAAAGGCGGTGGAGCTGGGCCCTCGTACTGGCTATATCATTTTCGATGGCCTCGATAAGAGCATCGTTTTCGGCCACGACATCATCGTTCCAGATTGCCTCTTCCACGACCTGAGTCTCTGAGTTCATAGCTTTCCCCCTTCCCTTAAAACCATTTTTATAGGGAAGCGGCGCAAATGAACACTTAATGATTTCTGGAGATTTCTACTGTGAACACAACTGGAGGAGTCGGTTTTTATAAAGGTCAAAGTGCTCTTTGTAATCACCAAGATCTTTAATGATTGTGTGAGCGTGCAATTTCGATGGTTCGACGAACTCATCGTGCATGGGCTTCACTTGCCTTAAAAACTGCGCTTTCACACCCTCGACAGTCCTTCCTCGTTCCACCACATCTCTTTCCAGACGGCGCTCAAAACGAAGCGATTCGGGCGTATCAAAGAAGATCATTTCATCGAACTGATTCCTGAGATAGTCCGGATGGAAAATAAGGATGCCATCGACGATGATGATGTTAGTTGGTGGCACCCGGAGGGTCGTCCCCTGCCGAGTGTGGGTCTTGAAATCATAGACTGGAATTTCCGTGGATTTCCCCGATTTTAGCTCAGACAAACACTTCGCGAGCAAAGTGAGTTCTAAACTTTCCGGATGATCAAAATTAACCGATCCCCCATCGTGATCGAATCGATGAGACTGATCGATGTAGAAATTATCCTGATAAACGATCGTCGCCTTCTCACCGAGAGCTTCAGTGAGAGCTTTGGCGAAATAGGTTTTGCCGGAGCCCGAGCCGCCGGCGACACCTAAAATGAAAACATTATTTGGTCTGGTAGAGCCTGTCACCAGCATCTCCTAAACCCGGAACGAGGTAGCCGTTCTCGGTCATTTCTTTTTCCACGTTGATAGCATAAATTTCGACGTCCGGGTGAAAGTGCTCCAATCTTTTCACGGCGTGGTCTGAAATAAGAAGCGAGAGGACCTTAATCTTTCCGACATGATAGCTTTTCAGGCGGTCGATCGCCGCGACCATGGTATCCGCTGTGGCAATCAATGGATCACAAAGAAGGATTGTTCTCCCCTCAGGCTTGGCCGGGAGTTTGAAATAATACTCGACCGTATTCTGGATAAATTTATCACGGTAGATTCCGATGAATCCGGCCGAGGCGACGGGAATCATCGAAAGAACGCCATCGAGCATTCCATTACCGGCGCGAAGAATCGCAACAGCTATTGGTGGATTCATAATCCGAGTGACATGCGTTTTAGCCAACGGTGTTTCCACTTCCACAAGATCAGTATCCGTCCAGTCTCTCATGGCTTCGTAGGTAAGAGACTTCGCAATTTCTGTCATGAGATTTCTGAAGTCGCTCGTATTGGTATTCTTGTCCCGAAGGTGACCAAGTTTATGTTCGAGAAGTGGATGATTTAAAACTTTAAGCATATGCGCCCCTATTTAGAAAACAGTTCCGTCACTAATGATATTCATCGGAGGCTCTCCCCCGGGTCTTTTTTCTTTGGCAATTCTTCTTCCGGCCCACCACGTTCCTCCTTCGAGGACTTTAGCGAGTGGAAATTCTGCGGGCGTTTTCCCGAGGCGCTTCTGTACTTCTTCTCCGATTTTATCGAGGAGATAAACCGTGAGTGCGCGCCACTCGATGATGAGATCACTCTCCGGACGCCAGGACTGTTTTCCTTCATCAGGGTTTGAAAAAGATATCAGTCCCGAATCAATCAGAAGACCACCGTTTCGATATTCAGCGAGTCCCGTGAGACCTTCGGCACCCGTTACGATGAGCCCAGCTTCTTCGAGTGGTTCGACTAAGGAATACGTCATCCACTGGGAAAGTTTATGAAAGGCAATGAGATCAAGTTTCGAGTGTTTCCACACGTCACCCAGATTTACCCCGTTCATCGTCTCGCGACCTGGCCAGATGGGCCCTAGGGCATCGAGAACAGCACGAAGAAGACCTTCAGCCGGAATCGTTTGTCCGTATTTCTCAATCAGATAATCAATGAGATTTCCCGGACGACCGTCTTCGAAATATGTTTTATCTTCGCACGCCTTGCCTAAATTCTGAATGAGTTTTACTCGTCCTTCAACACCGACCAAAGGATTTGCTGCAGACACTTGAAAGGCCTCATTAAGCTTAGCAACACTAAATGCCCGGAGGGCCGACACATCCGACCTTAGACTTCTACCATCAGAGGAAAAAGCACCCGACATAAAAAGATGATAGCTCGCCACTCCCAAACCTTCTGATCGGTCGTAATTCTTATTCGTTTCTTTTTCTGAGTACTTCCACTCTTTCCCTGCTCCCGCATCAAGAAGAACAGAGGGAATGACGAGATCCCACATGATCCGTGCTTTCTCGAGCGCACCTGCGGATTCGATTTTAGCCGTCAACCACTTCGAGCGGTCCACTCCACCTGGGCGAAAATGTCCCCATCGCGAGTGAAAAGGAATTTTGAGATCAGGATAATTCTGGCGAATTGTTTCCATGACGTAATCAACTGTCGGAGAGAATTTCTCCTCGTGAAAACGGAAATGACCGTGACCTTTTTTGGTGTGCTCAAAAACTTGACTCGCCCCATCGCGGATGCACTTTGGAGACAGGATGTAATTTAGATCTGTACTCATGTGATATCTCTGCCCTTCACTTTGGCAAGCTCATCACCTTTTTTCACTTCATCATTGGTGAAGTAACCGGCAGCTTTCTTGGCCTCCATTTCTACCTGAGCATCTTTTGGAATAAGTGAATCCGGAATCGAAATACGATTCACCACTTCGATCCCAGAGCTTGTGATCGCGTCGTGCTTCATGTTCGACATCGAATGGAGATTGTGAATTTTTGTGATCCCAAAAAAATGAAGAACGTCAGGCATGAATTCCTGAAAGCGCGCGTCCTCGACACCAGCGACACATTCTGTGCGCTTAAAATAAGTCGCCGCAGAATCTCCACCGACTTGCCGTTTACGGGCGTTGTAGACGAGAAACTTGGTGACTTCACCGAGCGCACGACCCTCTTTCCGGTAATAAGCAACGAGACCCACTCCGCCTTTTTGGGCAGTGGCGGCCGCGTGCTCAATGCCGTACATGAGATACGGACGGCAAGTACAAATATCAGAACCAAACACGTCTGAGCCGTTACACTCATCGTGAACGCGGCAAGTGAGTTCGATGTTTGAGTTCGAAAGATCCTGTGGATTACCAAAAATATAAACGGTGGTTGAACCAATCGGTGGGAGCCACACTTTTAAATCCGGACGCGTGATGAGCTCCGGAAACATTCCGCCTGATTCCTGGAAAAGAATCCGGCGAAGAACACCCTCTTCCACTTTCAAACGCTTTGCCATTCCGGGAAGAAACCATACGGGCTCGATCGCCACTTTCGTCACTTTAATGTCCATGTTATCGAGGATGAGTTTTCCATCGGGCTTAATCCGGCCCGCACGAATGGCGTCGTGGATTTCTGGAATCTGAAGGTGCGCCTGAGTGACGGCGATGGACGGACGAATGTCATAGCCCTTGTCAAAAAGGTCCTTGAAATTCGACGAAGGATCAAGTCCCCAGGGATCAATTGAAACAATTTTTGTCTCATCAAACCACGAAGGATAAGGGCCAATTTTCACAGGCGAATGCGTATTGTGAAGATCCGGCTTGTGCGTCGGAGAGTATTTTCCCGACGCCATCGAGAGTGCTCTGTACACGGTGTAAGAACCAGAGTGCGTTCCGATGGAGTTTCTTGCTCTCGGATTTGTTTGAGTCGCAACGACGGCGCCTCTTTTCATGGGATCTTTATTCCCCCAATCAAGGGGAAGTGATTCTGGATATTTTAGAGTGGCATGTGTGGCAAGAACTACGTGCTCTGCTCTTTTGTCATCAAACTTCGTCGTCATATATCTCCTTAAGACATCCAATTATTGTCATTCTGTTTTTCCCACTTCGTCGTGACCTTACGAATGTCCGACCAGAAGTTTAAGGAATGCTCACCCGTGATATCACCAGAACCAAATTTCGAAGCAGCGATTCCCCCGAATGAGAACGGCTCACGGGGAACGGGAACACCCACGTTAATTCCGATCATGCCGGCCTTGGCTTCACGGCTCACTCTTTCGGCCATGGCCCCAGAATTCGTGAATACTGAACAAGCGTTGCCGTAGTCCGATGAATTTTGAATCTGAATGGCTTCCGTCACGTCTTGGCATCGGACGATCGAAAGAATTGGGCCGAAAAGTTCAACTGTTGCGGCTTCCGTCCCTGGCTGAACGTAATCAAGGATCGTTGGTGCTAACCAGTTTCCTTTTTCCATTCCAGCTGGAGGGGGAACTTTCCTTCCATCAAGAAGAACGCGGGCCCCAAGAGCTTCCGCGCGAGAAATACTTTCTACGAGAAAATCTCGCTGCGCTTTTGTGATGAGGGCACCCATCTCTGTGCCGAGTTTCATCGATGAGGCCCGTTCCAAAATTTTTGCGATACTTTTTTCCACGTCTCCCACGGCAAGAAGAACTGAGGCCGCCATACATCTTTGGCCCGCGCATCCGGTGAAGGAATCTGAAATCCCCGGGCCCGCGATTTCAGGAGTCGCGTCCGGGAGGAGAACGATGTGATTTTTGGCCCCACCCAAACAGAGTGCGCGTTTTCCTAGTGCTGTGGCACGCGTGTAAACGAGTTTTGCGACTTTAGTGGAACCAACGAAACCTATTGCCTTGACTCCCGGATGATCGATGATGGCATTAACGGTATCGGCTCCACCCTGAAGAACAGTCAAGAGCCCTTTCGGTAATCCCGCTTCATGAAACGCGTTGGCTATTTTCATTGAGGTAAGCGGAGTTTTTTCCGATGGCTTCCAAACGTAAGCGTTTCCGAGTGCAATGTTAATAGGAATCGTCCACATCGGAACCATTGCTGGAAAATTAAACGGAGTGATGTTTGCGACGACTCCCAAAGGATTACGACGGTACTCACAATTCACACCGCGAGAAACTTCGAGCTTCCCACCGACATCAATATTCTGAAGAGAGAGGGCGTACTCAAGAACTTCGATTCCTTTCATGAGGCCTGCGCGGCCTTCGTTAAAAGTTTTTCCACTCTCGGCAGCTTTTAAGTGGGAGATCTCTTCCATGTCACGCATGAGAATTGCTCTCAAATGAAACAGGACCTGTGATCTTTCTTTCATCGGAGTCGCGGCCCAAAGGACTTGCGCTTTTTCTGCCGCGGCAATCGCGTGCTGGATTTGCATCTGAGACGGCAAAGTCACAGCGCCTATTTTTTTTCCATTATAAGGAGAAACGACATCCAGAGTGCTGCTCTCACCACGAACCCACTCTCCGTTAATAAAATTGGAACAAGAAATCACTTCTTCTGGGAGCTTCACTGACATACGCAATTCCTCGTGAAAAGGTAAAGGATAACGCTAATACAAATGGTCAATGATTGGGAACTGCGCCACGCAAAATTATGACGTATTTTGAAGAAACATTATGGTAGTTGAGTTTTCCTCTCTCCTAAGGTTCAATACTTGCTATGAAAACAATTCTCATTATTTTGTCTCTTCTTGTGTCCTTCTCCTCTTACGCAGAAGGCAGAAACCTCCCCATCATCACTCTTGGGAATCCGGTTCTCCGTCTGACAGGGCGGGAGCTGACTCAAGCCGAGATCACCTCACCAGAGATGCAGCAATTGATGGATGACATGATTGTCACGATGAAAAAAGCGGGAGGCGTGGGTCTAGCTGCCCCGCAAGTCAATCACTCTCTCAGAATGTTTGTGATGGAGGCGTGGCCCGGAGTTCCCCTCACCGTGGTGATCAACCCAAGAGTTGAGTACATCGAGCAGGGCGGTACAAAGAATTCTTCCGAAGGCTGTCTTTCGATTCCAGGTCGCACCCTCACCGTCCCGCGCTTTAAGAAAATCAATCTTTCGTATTTTAACCGCAAGGGTGAATACATCTCTCAAGAGATGGGGGGATTTAAGGCGATCATTTCTCAGCATGAGTATGATCATCTCAATGGTGTGCTCATCGTTGATCTTGTGGATCAGATGATGGGTGAGCTCAACTGGGAAAAATATTTCGCAAGCCCGAGGATGTAATGATGGTCCTTTGGAAAAAATCTCAAAACGGTTTTGGAATAGTGGAAGTTCTCATCGCTCTTGCTCTTCTGGGAGGACTCATTATGGGAGTGATGGAAGTCAGTAAAATGATGACCAAGTCTTCTGCCAAGTTCAGCGCTGATAGCGATGTCATTCACCTGACCAATGAAATCACATCCATTCTTTCCGTAGAAGCAGATTGTACAGCTTCCTTCCTCGGACAAAATCCAACAACGGGATCTGCGACAGTCATTAAGCAGGCGGGGGTCGATAAATTGACCGTAGGAAGTTTCAACGGAAACACGAATCTCCTCATTTCCAAATATGATTTGACTGCAAATTGTCCCGACGTATCCCTAGCTACCCAAACAACTTGTCTGCGAATTGAATTCAATCGGAAAAAGCTTAGTCATCCAATCTCAAAACCAATTCGGCTCTACGTAGAGCTTGATGGTTCAGGAAACATCCAAAAGTGTCGTGCTCTGTCTGGCGGGGCTTCTGAAATTTGGAAGCGAGGCTCGGGGACTGACATCTATTACGATTCGGGAAGAGTCGGCGTGGGAACTACCATTCCCGCCTCCACGCTTGACGTAAACGGTGAAATAAAAATCGGCAACTCCGGGGCGTTGTGCTCAGCTGCTGAAGAGGGCTCCCAAAGATATAATTCCGTTAGTAAACGGATGGAATTTTGTAACGGTACTCTCTGGAAAGATCTGGGAGGAACAATCCAGACCAGAAATTGTGTCACCCAAAACGTTTCAACCTCTGGAGCAACATGCTCTGCTGGCAGAATCATTACCCAAATCACCTCAAACGGTGGTGACTGGGGTGCTGGTGATACATTTACTTGCTGTGAACTCTATTTGGATTAGCATCACTGCCTGGGCCGGCCAATTGAGCAAAAGGCAGAGACTTAAATAAAAGAAAACATCAAACCCAAACCAAATCTGGGTCCAGCAAGCGTCGGGGACACATCCTCATACGGCTCACGAAGACTGAACCCAAAAAACTTAAGATAGTTATACTGAGCGTAAGTTTCCAGCGCCCAGTTTCTGTGCAGCTGAATTTGAAAATTAAGACCAGCCGCTGCGGATGCACCGAAGGAATGGACGCTAAAATCATCCCCGATAGCGTAAAAGCTGTGAGGGATGAGGTTTGCCTCTAGCTCGAGATTGAGACTCAGCCTTTCGGTCTCGATCAAAGTATAGAGGCCGCCAAAGCCGGTCTCTAGAAAACGATAGGTCTCATTTCCGATAGGCTCGCTTATGAGATATTTCAACGAATATTGGAGGTACCATTTGGAATGACTGAATTTGCCGTACTTGAAAGCGACTCCGTTCAAATTGAGTGGCTCGGTCTTTCCAATTTTGCCATTTTTAATATCTTGAGAGAGCGTTG